>JAOZVS010000009.1 GCA_025869435.1 Zavarzinia sp. | reverse complement strand
CCGTGCCCCGCGTGGCGCTGGCGCCGCCGCTGGGGGTAGCCGCCGCGCCGCACCCCGCGGCCGTCACCCCGGCCCGGCCGGCCGGCGCGAAGCCGGCCAAGCCGGCCCGCGCGGGCGGTGGCGGCAAGCTCCGGCTTGATCTGTCATCCTGCACGGGCGAATACCATCTTGATGGCGTAGCCGTGGATGCCATGGGCCGACCCTGCGCCGCGTTCTGAGTTCAGGTCTGGGGAGCCGGCGTGTCAAAATCCGTATTGCCATGGGGCGAGGACGTCAATGTTGCCTGGAAGGGTGCCGCGGAGACGGAAGCGTCCGCCGCCAAGCCCAAGGCCAGGATCGATGGTCGCGTCGCCCGATCGCAGCGCACCCGGGCGGCCGTGCTCGACGCCCTGATCGCGCTGCTCGATGAAGGCCAGTTCAAACCCCCGGCCAAGGTGATCGCCGAACGCTCCGGGGTTTCCACCCGGTCCGTGTTCCAGCATTTCCCCGACCTCGAAACCCTGCTGATCGCGGCGGTGGAACTGGGCGTCAACCGCTTCGCCCCATCGGTGCAGCCGATCGCCGCCGATCTGCCGTTGAAGGCGCGGATCAGCGCGCTGGTCGAACAGCGTTTCTGCCTGTTCGAGCGGGCGGGCAATGTCTATTGGGCCGGGCAGATCGCGACGCCGATTTCCGCGACCCTGAAGGCGACCTTCGCCCACGTCGAATATGCCTTCCGGGTGCAGGTGGGCGTGACCTTCAAGCGGGAGTTGGCCGGTATCCGGAAACCGAAGCGCGACCAGCGCATCGCGCTCATCGCGGCCGTCACCGGATTCCACCATTGGTATGCCCTGCGGCGCGTTGAAGCCCTCGATCCGCGGGCCGCGAAAGGGGCCATGACGGAAATCCTGGCGGCCATGCTGCCAGAATGACGCCATTTGTGAGTATGCTTTCGCTCATGCGCCCGATCGCGAGGGATTCCGTAGCTCATGGGCGATGAAGTTCGTTGACGCGGCGTTTGCGCCGGCCTAATAGCGAAGAATTCGGGAGGGTTGCGCCTCCCAAGTGCCTAAGACACCGACCGCTCCCGACAGGGAGGGGCGACAACACGATCGGTTGAGAAATACCGGCGGGGAAGGGGAGACTCGATGCTGCGGCATATCGAAAATTTCTTGTTCAGATTCAGGGCCTATATTCTGGTCTTCCTGGCTGTGCTGACGGTGCTGATGGGTTTTCAGGCCACGAAGCTCCGCATGGACACCGGCTTTGAAAAGATGCTGCCGATCGGTCACGAGTATATCGAGACTTTCCAGAAGTATCGCGATGACTTCGCTGGGGCCAACCGCATCATCGTCGTCCTCGAGAACACCAAGGACAAGACGATCTTCACGTCCGACTATCTGAAGGTCCTGAAGGCGGCGACCGACGATATTTTCTATATTCGCGGCGTTTCCCGGCCGACACTGGCGTCACTGTGGACGCCGAATACCCGCTACCTCGAAATCACCGAGGAAGGCATCAATGCCGGCGACGTGATCCCCGCCGATTTCCGGGCCGACGATGCCTCGATGTCGATCGTGCGCGCCAATGTGCTGAAGGCGGGCATCGTCGGGCGCATGGTGGCGAATAACTTCGAATCCACGATGATCTCGGCGGAGTTGCAGGACATCGATCCCGAAACCCGCGAGCGTCTCGATTACTTCCGCGTCGCCGACGACCTCGAAGCCTTCCGTCAGAAGTACGAGAAGGACGGCATTTCGGTGAAGATCGTCGGTTTCGCCAAGGTGATGGGCGACATCAAGAAGGGCGCCGAAAGCGTGGTCGAGTTCATGGCCGTCGCCTTCGCCCTGACGGTGATGATGCTCTGGCTCTATTGCCGGTCCTGGCTGCTGACCTTCGTTACCCTGTCGGCCTCGCTGTGCTCGCTGACCTGGCAGTTCGGCATTCTGCACCTGATGGGGTATAACCTCGATCCGCTCGCCGTGCTGGTGCCCTTCCTGGTCTTCGCCATCGGCGTTTCCCACGGCGTGCAGCAGATCAACATGGTCTCGGCCGAGATCGCCAACGGCAAGACCAAGGAACAGGCCGCGCGCGATACCTTCACCTTCCTTTTGGTGCCGGGATCGATCGCGCTGTCGACCTGCCTTGCCGGTTTCGCGACGCTTTATCTCATTCCGATCGGCATGATCCGCGAACTGGCGGTCACGGCTTCGATCGGTATCGGGCTGAAGATCGTCTCCAACCTGATCATGCTGCCACTGCTGGCCAGCTACATCGCGCCGACCGGCGACTATGCCCGCCGCGTGAAGAAGCAGATGGAGAAGCGCGAGAAGGTCTGGCCCTATGTCGCGCGCATCGCCAAGCCGCGCAACGCCTGGATCATGGTGATCGGCTGTCTGATCCTCGGGGCCGTCGGCGTTCACATTTCCAAGGGCCTGCAGATCGGCGACGTTCATGCCGGTGCCGCGGAACTCCGCCCCGAGAGCCGCTACAATCAGGATACCCGCTATGTCGTCGACAATTTCGACATCGGCGTGAACATCCTGACCGTGATCGTCGAGACGCCGGAAGGCGCCTGCGTCGACCACAAGTACATGGCCGTCCTCGACCGCTTCCAGTGGGAAATGGCCAATGTGCCGGGCGTGCAGTCCACCATCGGCCTGCCGCTGCTGGCCAAGATGGTCGGCTCCATGTGGCGCGAGGGTAATCTGAAGTGGTACTTCCTGCCGCGTAACACCTCGGTTCTCGCCCAGGCGGTCGGTCCCATCCCGACCTCGACCATGACCCTGAACACCACCTGCACCGTGCTGCCGCTGCTGATCTTCACCAAGGACAGCAAGGCCGTCACGATCAAGAAGGTGGTCGCCGCGGTGAAGGACTTCCGCGCCCAGCCGGAGAACCAGCTCGAGGGGATGCAGATCCGTCTCGCCGCCGGCTCGATCGGCGTGACCGCCGCCACCAATGAGGTGGTGGAGGAGCAGGAAATCCCGATGCTGCTCTGGGTCTACGCGGTGGTGATCTGCCTCGTCTTCCTGACTTATCGGGAATGGCGTGGCTCGCTCTGCTGCGTGTTGCCGCTGATCCTCTCGACGATCATCGGCAATATGTTCCTGACCATGGCGCAGATCGGCCTGAAGATCTCGACCTTGCCGGTGCTGGCGATCGCGGTCGGTATCGGCGTCGATTACGGCATCTACGAGTACAATCGTATCCAGCGCTACATGCGCCTCGGCAAGTCGCCCTTCCACGCCTACGAGCAGGCGCTGAAGGACGTGGGTTCGGCGACGATGTTCACCGGCTTCACCCTGGCCGTTGGTGTCTCGACCTGGAGCTTCTCGGAGCTGAAGTTCCAGGCCGACATGGGAATGCTGCTGACCTTCATGTTCATGGTGAACATGATCGGCGCGGTCACGCTGCTGCCGGCACTGATCGCCGTCATCCAGCAGGTCTTCCCGAAAAAATATCCGCCGCTCTCGGAAGAGGAGCGGACGGCGCTGATGCGGAGCATGCACTGATCGCCCTTTGGCGATCGCGATACACTGATCACCGAAAGGCGATCGCGGGGAAGGGGGCGCCGGTCTGGTGCCCCCTTTTCATTTGCGGGCGGCGAGGGCGGCGTCGAGCACGGGCTGCAGGCGGCGCCGCTCCGGCACCAGGGCCATGGCGGCGCAGCGGCCGAGCAGGCGGGGCCAGGCTTCGAAATCGAGGGCCTGACGCTCCGCCCCGGAAAGCACGTCGGCATTGCCCGGCGCCATCAGGCCGGCCGCTGGACAAAGCCCGCCAAGATGCGCCAGGGCGCTGACGATCGGCTGGCTGTTGATCGCCGCGAAAATGGCGCGGGCGGCCTCGGGCTGGGGGCACTGGATGGGCAGGGCCAGCATGTCGAGGATGTAGAAGGCCGCCCGGCCCGCCAGGGGACCGCGGCCCGGAACGGCAACGCCCAGATGCGGATTTCCGGCCAGCCGGGCCGCGGCGAGGGCACCAAGCCCAAGGGGCAGCGCCAGATCGATCCGCCCCTCCGCCAGGGCGGCGACCGCCTCGGCCGGGGTTGCCGCGACCAGCGCCGCCCGCTCGACCAGCCGGTGCGCGCCGGCTTCGAAACGGCGAAGCTCGCTGTCGAGCTGCAGGCGGAACGGGTCCAGCCCGCAATAGAGCATGGCCATGGGCAGCAGGCTGCGTGCGTCGGCGACAAGCCCGTAGCGGCCCGACAACACGGGATCGTCGATCAGCGACAGGCCGATGTCCTCGAGCGCTGAAACCGAAACCCGCCGGCTGTCGACGCCGACCGCGGCAAGCTCGAAGCGTAGGGGCCGCCCCACCAGATAATGGCCTTCCAGCCCGGTCTCGAATTCCGCGAGGCCCGGCCGCAGACCGGGCGCGAGCTCGAAGTCCGAGGCGGGGGCGCTGCCGTCCTTGCCCAGGGGATCGACCGCGCCTTCGGGCCACAGGATGCCGCGCAGCCAGGGGTGGGCGGCGATGACCAGGGACGGCCGCGCCGCCCGCTGCGCCGCCGTCGCCCCGGGAAGGAGCGGGTTCAGCAGCGCCAGGGCGTCGTCGTCGCCGTTCAGCGGCTGCAGATCGAAACCGGTCCTGGCCACGACCTTCAGGCTGGACAGAAACGCGGCCTCGCCATAGGCCGCCGGGGCCAGCAGATGCAGCGGCGCCGAAGCCAGGGCGCGGGTGCCGGGAATACCGAGGGCCAGGCCAGCGCCGAAAGCCATCAGGTGGCGGCGGGTGATCGTCATGTCGATGATATGCACGGAAAGGGAAGGGGATTCACGTCGTCATCCTGCACATCTCCGGGCCGAGGTCTAGCGAAGCAGGCCGAGGAAGCGCTCGGTCACCGTGGCGGCGAAGCGGGCGGCGCCGGGCAGGTGGCGGTGCAGGCTGTCCTCGAAGCCGGCCATGACCTCGGGCTGGTTGCGGGCCAGCCATTCGGCCTGGGTCTGGACCCAGGTGCGGGCGATATCGCCGGTGACCTCGAAATGGCACTGGAAGGCATAGGTCGCGCGGCCGATGCGGAAGGCCTGATTGCGGCATTCCGGCCCGGTCATCAGCAGATCCGCGCCCTCGGGCAGGTCGAAGGTGTCTTCGTGCCATTGCATGATATGGACCCTTGGCGAAAGGCCCGCCAACAGCGGATCCGTCGCGGCGGCCCCGGTCAGGTCGAGGGGGCGGAAGCCGACTTCGGTCATTCCGTGCGGATAGACCCTGGCCCCGAAGGCCCGGGCGATCAGCTGCGAGCCGAGGCAGATGCCCAGCACCGGCCGGTCGAGCGCGGCGAACTGGCGGATCAGGCCGGCGGTCCGTTCCAGAGGCGGGAAATCCTTGTCGTTATTGGCGTGCATCGGCCCGCCGAGGACGAGCAGGGCATCGTAATCGCCCGGGTCGTCGGGCACGGCGGTGCCCCGGCGCGGATCGAGGCTGGACCAATGGTGGTGCGGGGCGATGACATCGAGCCGGGCGCCGGCCTGCATCATGCCGAGGCCGACGAGGCCGGGGGGCGTGCGAAGATCATTCTGGACGCAAAGGATACGCATTGTGACGCCGTTCATTGGGGGGCAGCGGCAGAGGCTGCTATAGTATGCCGAACCCGATGATTGCGAGGGGAGGGGGAAATGGAAGGTTTCGGCGCTTTTGTGCTGGTTCTGCTGATTCTGGTCGTGATCACGGTCTTCATGGGGGTGAAGACCGTGCCGCAGGGCCACGCCTATACGCTGGAGCGATTCGGTCGCTACACGAGGACGCTGCAGCCCGGCCTCAATTTCATCTTTCCGCTGATCGACCAGATCGGCGCCAAGCTCAGCACGCAGGAAGTCGTGCTCGACATTCCGTCGCAGAAGATCATCACCCTCGACAATGCGATCGTGACCTGCGACGCGGTCACCTTCTATCAGGTGATCAATCCGGCCCAGGCCGCCTATGAGGTGCAGAACCTGATGGCGGCCCTGATCAATCTCACGCTCACCAATATCCGTTCCGTGATGGGCGCGATGAACCTCGATGACGTGTTGTCGAGGCGCAGCGAGATCAATGACAAGCTGCTGGTGATCATCGACGAGGCGACCCAGCCCTGGGGCGTGAAGATCACCCGGATCGAGTTGAAGGACATCGCCCCGCCCGAGGACATGGTCCATGCCATGGCCCGTCAGATGAAGGCGGAACGCGAGAAGCGCGCCACCATCCTCGAGGCCGAAGGCGTGCGCGAGGCCAGCATCAAGCGGGCCGAGGGCGAGAAACAGGCGGCCATCCTCGAATCCGAAGGCCGGCGCGAAGCCGCCTTCCGCGATGCCGAGGCGCGGGAGCGCTCGGCCGAGGCGGAGGCTCGCGCCACCAACATGGTCTCGGAAGCCATCGCCAAGGGCGGCACCGACGCGGTGAACTATTTCCTCGGCCAGAAATACATCGAGGCGCTGGCCGGCATCGGCATGGCGCCCAACAACAAGATCACCTTCCTGCCGCTGGAGGCGACGGGGATCATGGGGGCGATTTCCGGCATCGCCGACCTGACGCGCCACGGCCCGGGCAAGCCCGGCAAGGATGCCTGACACCATGCCCGAGGTGGTCTTCTGGTACTGGTATGCCCTCGCCGGGGTGCTGCTGATCCTCGAGATCCTGGCGCCCGGCGTGATCTTCCTGTGGCTCGCGATCGGCGGGGCGGTGACCGGCACATGGCTGCTATTGCTGCCCGGGTCCGACCTCGTGCATCAGCTGCTGGTCTTCGCGATCGCGAGTGGCCTGTCGCTGCTGGCCGGCCAGAGATGGCTGCGCCGCCGCCCGCCGGAGGCCCAGCCGGGCCTCAACCAGCGGGCCGACGCCCTGATCGGCATCGAAGCCGTGCTGACGGAAGCGATCGGGAACGGCCAGGGCCGCGCCCATCTCGGCGGATCGAGCTGGAAGGTGACCGGGCCGGATCTGCCGGTGGGGGCGAGGGTGCGGGTGGTCGGGGCCGAGGGCACCACGCTCAGGGTCGAGCGGGCGTGACGGCGGCGACCAGGGCTTCGGTCTTCAATTCGCGCAGGAGCTTTCGCTTGATCGCGTTGACGAAATCCTCGTAGTCGCGGGCGACCTCGACGAAGGCGCCAGGGCCGCCGATCACCTCCGCCCGGTAATAATCGTCGACATCCGCCTCGGCGTTGACGACGGCGAGAGCATTCACCGTGATGCCCCGGGCGACGAGCGCATCGCGCACCGGGGCGGCCGGCGGGCCGGCGCTGTTCTTGCCGTCGCCGGACAGGTCGATGACCCGGCGCAAGGGTTGGAACGGCACCTGATCGGCGAGGGCGCCGGCCCGGAACAGGGCGGCGCCGACGCCGGTGCCGCCACCTTCGATGTAGCGGGGATTGTTGAAGATCGCCTCGGCGAAGGCGGGCGCGGTTTCCGCCGTCACCTTCTGCCAGCCAAGATCGACCCGCGCCCGCCCAGGCTGCGACCATTCGAGCACGGCGACCGCGATCGCCCTGTTGGGGCCGGCGGCGATCGCCGCCTGCACCTCCGCGTCGGCGAAGGCGGCGGCGATGCCCTGGCTTTGCAGGAAGAATTCGTCCCGATCGACCGAGGACGATGAATCGAGCGCCAGCACCAGGGCGACATCGACCGTCTCGGCCCGCGCCGCCGCCGTCGCCAGAAGCGCTGCGGCCAGCGCGAGGGCGCTCAGTCGAGCGCGAGCACGAGCCACTTCAGATATCCGGTCTCGGGCAGCAGGGGATGCACGGGATGGTCGGGGCCGGCGCCGCCCGCGACGATGATCCGCCCCTCGCGCCCGGCATTGGCGATGCCGCGCGCGACTTCGGTGGTGAAGGACTCCGTCTCGATATTATGGCTGCACGAGGCGATGAACAGGAAACCGCCGGGCGCGACCAGCGTGGCGGCACCCTGTGCCAGCTTGCGATAGGCCTTCAGGGCTTGCGGCACGTCCTTCCGCGACTTGGCGAAACTGGGCGGATCGGCCACCACGACATCGAAACGCCGCTCCTCCGCCGCGAGGGCATTCGCCGCGTCGAACAGGTCGGCGCGGCGGAATTCGGCGCCCGAGGTCAGGCCATTGGCCCGCGCCGTCGCCTCGGCCTGGGCCAGCGCCGGCTGGGCGCGGTCGACCAGCAGGGCGGATGTGGCGCCGGCCTTCAGGGCCGACAGGGCAAAGGCGCCGGTGTGGCAGCACAGGTCGAGCATGGTGCCGCCCCGGGCCAGCCGGGCGATGAGGCCGCGCGCCTCGTGCAGGTCGAAGAACCAGCCGGTCTTCTGCCCGTCGAGGGGATCGACCCCATGGCGGACACCGAATTCGACCGCCTCGGGCGGGGTCGCGATCGCCCCCCTCGCGAGGCGGATCTCCTTCGTCAGGCCTTCCAGCTCGCGGTAGGGGCTGTCGTTGCGCAGGATGACGGCGGCGGGCGCCACCACCGTGTCGAGGGCGTCGAGCAGCAATTCGGTCAGGCGCTCCGCCCCGGCGGTATTGGCCTGGACGACGCAGGTATCGCCATAACGATCGATGATGAAGCCGGGCAGGCCGTCGCCTTCGGCGTGGACGAGGCGGTAATGGGGCGCGTCGAAGAATCGCTCCCGTAAGGACAGGGCGGCGCGCAACCGGGTTTCCAGGAAGGCGCGGTTGACGGCGCCGGGCCTTGCCGTGTCGCTGCGCAGGATCAGCCGGGCGGCGATCAGCGTATTGCGGTTGAAGGTGGCGATGCCGATCGGCTTGCTGTCGGCGCGCGACAGGCGGACGAGGGTGCCGGGCGGAATCGCCTTGGCCTCGGCGTCGAGGCGCAATTCGTTGGAATAGGCCCAGGGGTGGCCGCCGGAGACGCGGCGGTCGTGGCCCGCCAGCAAGGTGATGGTGGGCAGGGAGGATGTGTCGGTCATGATCGCGGCAGACTAGCAGAAACCGCCGCATCCTCCACCGCAACCGGCGCCCGTCGGCGCCCGACCAGAAGATAGACCGTGGGCACGACGAAGAGGGTCAGCACCGTGCCGAAGGACAGGCCGCCGACGATGACCCAGCCGATGCCCTGGCGGCTTTCGGCGCCGGGACCGCTGGCGAGGGCGAGGGGCAGGGCGCCCAGCACCATGGCCCCCGTCGTCATGAGGATGGGGCGGAGGCGCAGGCGCGCCGCCTCGATTACCGCCTCGCGCCGGCTGCGCCCCTCGGCCACCAGATGATTGGCGAATTCGACGATCAGGATGCCGTGTTTCGAGATGAGGCCGACCAGGGTGATGAGGCCGATCTGGCTGTAGACATTCAGCGTCCCGCCCGAGAGCAGCAGCGCGGCGAGCGCCCCGGCGATCGACAGCGGCACCGACAGAAGGATGACGATGGGGGCGACGAAACTCTCGAACTGGGCGGCGAGGACGAGGAAGATGAAGGCGAGCGCCAGCAGGAAGGTGACATAGAGCGAGCCGGAGGCTTCGCGGAATTCGCGGCTCTGCCCCGCGTAATCGAAGCGGTAGCCGGGCGGCAGCACTTCCCGCGCCTTCACCTCCATGAAGGACAGGGCCTGACCGAGGCTGTAACCGGGCGCGAGATTGGCCGTGATCGTCGCCGAGCGCGACTTGTTGAAGCGCAGCAATTCCTTGGGGCCGACCAGCTCGCGCACGCTGGCGAGATTGGAGACCTGCACCATCGTCCCCGAGGCCGCCCGGACATAGAGCGAGGTGAGGTCCGAGGGCTGGCGCTTGTCGGCATCCTCGACCGCGACGATGACGTCGTACTGCTTGTCGTCGCGGTCGAAGCGGGTGACCTGGCGGCCGCCGAAGAAGGTTTCCAGCGTGCGGGCGATCACCGCGGCGTCAATGCCGAGGCTGGCCGCCTTTTCCCGGTCGATCGAGACATCGAGCTGGGGCTTGTTCAGCGTCAGGTCGGAATCGACATCCGCGAGGCCCGGATTGTCGGCGACGGCGCGGATCATCTTCTGGGCGATCTCGTCGAGTTCGGCGAAGCTGCCGCTCGACTGGATGACGAATTGCACCGCCTTCTCGCGCGGGTTCTGGCCCAGCGACGGCGGATTGCTGGCGTAGATGTTGATGCCGGGCACCCGGGACAGCCGGGCGGCGATGGCGCGCACGATCTGTTGCTGGCTGCGCCCCCGCTCTTCCCAGGCCTTGAGGGTGAGGGTGGAGATGACCGTGGTCACATCGGGCGCGCCGACGATGAAGAGAACGCCCGCGACCTCGGGTATATCCTCCGCCAGTGTCTCGACGATGGCGCCATAGCGCGCGGTGTAATCGAGGGTGGAGCCCTCGGGCGCGGTGCCGCGAATGTTGACGGTGCCGCGATCCTCGACCGGCGCGAGTTCCGAGGGCAGGGCCCGGAACAGGAAGACATTGGCGATGCCGATGCCAAGGCCGAGCATGAGGACGAGGGGCCAGATGCGCAGGGCGCCGGACAGCGCGCGGCCATAGCCCCGGTCGAGCGCGGTGAAGGCCCGCTCGATCGCGCGGTAGACCCGCCCGTGGTTGGTCTGATGGCGCAGGAGAAGGCCGCACATCATCGGTGTCAGGGTCAGCGCGATGAAACCGGATACCAGCACGGCGCCCGCGAGGGTCAGGGCGAATTCGGCGAACAGCCGGCCGATGCGGCCTTCGGCGAAGGCGACCGGGGCATAGACCGCGGCGAGGGTCAGCGTCATGGCGATGACGGCGAAGGCGATTTCCCGCGCGCCGCGTATCGCGGCCTCGAGCGGGCGCATCCCCGCTTCGATATGGCGGAAGATGTTCTCCAGCATGACGATGGCGTCGTCGACGACGAGGCCGATCGCCAGCACGAAGGCGAGCAGAGTCACGGTGTTCAGGGTGAAGCCGAAGCCATACATGATGGCGCAGGCGCCGATCAGCGAGACCGGGATGGTGATGATCGGGATCAGCGTCGCCCTGACGCTGCGCAGGAACAGGAAGATGACGATGACGACGAGGCCGACCGCCTCGATGATCGTGCTGTAAACGGCCTCGATCGAGCGATCGATGAAGATCGAACTGTCGTAGGAAATGGTCAGTTCATAGCCCGCCGGCAGAACGGCGCGGATCTCGGGCAGGCGACGTCGCAATTCCTCGGAAATATCGAGCGGATTGGCCGTCGCCTGCTTGATGACGGCGGCGGTGACCGACTCGCGGCCATTGTAACGGGCGAGGATACGCTCGTTCTCGGGGCCGAGTTCGATCCGGGCGACATCGCCGAGACGGACCAGATAGGTGCCGTCGCGGCGCAGGATGACGGCGGAGAATTCCTCGGGCGTCGCGAGGTCGGTGCGGGATTCGACGGTGAATTCCCGCTGGTCCGATTCGATGCGGCCGGCGGGCACGGTCAGGTTCTGCGCGCGCAGGGCATCTTCGATATCCTGCACCGTGATGCCGAAGGCGGCCATGCGCGAGCGGTCGAGCCAGACACGCATGGAATAGAGCCGCTCGCCCCGCAACTCGACGGAGGAGACACCGGGAATCGTCTGCAGCCGGTCGACGACCAGCGTGTCGGCGACTTCCGACACCACCAGCCGACTCACCCCTTCGGCGTTGATCGACAGATAGATGATCGGCTGGGCATCGTCCTCGACCTTGGCGATGATCGGCTCGTCCACCGCCTCGGGCAGGCGGCCCCGCACGCGCGAGACCCGGTCGCGCACGTCGCTGGCGGCGACATCGGGCGAGACCCCCAGACTGAAGCGGACGGTGATGGCGCTGCGGCCGTCGCGGCTGGTCGAGGTGATGGTGTCGATGCCGTCGAGGCCGGAGATCGAATCTTCCAGCACCTGGGTGATCTGGCTTTCGATCACCGCCGCGCTCGCGCCCGTGTAATCGGTGCGGACATTGACCACGGGCACGTCGATATTCGGGTATTCCCGTACCGACAGGCGCTGCCAGGCGACGATGCCGACCAGGCAGATGACGAGGGACAAAACCGTCGCGAAAACCGGCCGGCGGATGCAGATCTCGGTCAGGTTCATGACATCGCCTCCGGTTTCAGCCGCCCGTGCGCTGGGCGGGCGTGCCATCGGGGGCGACAACCTCGATCTTCGCGCCGTCGCGCAGGCGCTGCTGGCCGGCGGTGACGATCGTGTCGCCGGGGCCAAGGCCGGACAGAACCTCGACGCTGCCACTCAATCGGCGGCCCAGGGTCACTTCGGTCTCGGCGACCGTGTCCCCCGTCACCTTGTAGACATAGACCTTGCCGTGACGGGCGGTCAGGGCCTGTTCGGGCACGGTCATGCTGTCGCCGGACGGGGCGGTGTCGAGCCGGGCGCGGGCGAAGAGGCCGGGCCGCAGACGGCCTTCCGGATTGGGCACCAGGGCGCGCAGGTGAATCGCCCGGCCGGCATCGTCGATCGCCGGGTTGATGGCATAGACCGTGCCGGCGAAATGCTCGCCCGGCCGGGCGTCGAGGACGATATCGACCGTCTGGCCGACCGCCAGCCGGGTCAGCATGGTCTCGGGCACGGCGAAATCGAGCTTCAGGGGATCGATCGACTCGAGATTGACCATGGCCTGCCCGGGCTGGACCACGTCGCCGACGCTGACCTCGCGCAGGCCCAGGATGCCGCCGAAGGGGGCGACGATCCGGGTCTTGGCGAATTGCGCCTCGGCCAGTTGCAGGGCGGCTTTCGTCGTCGCCAGGCGGGCGGTCGCCTCGTCGCGGGCGCGGCCGGTGCCCGTCTTTTGGGCGAAGAGCGTGCGGGCCCGCTCGGCTTCCGCCTCGGCCAGGGCGAGGTCGGCGCGGGCGACGGCGACTTCCGCCATAAAGGTCGAGGCGTCGAGTTCGACGAGCGGCGTGCCGGCGGCGACCGGGCGGCCTTCCTCGAACAGGATGCGGCTGACGCGGCCGGCGATCTCGGGCCGGATGATGACGGTTTCCCCGGACCGCAGGGTGCCTACCGCCTCGATGCTGTTCGTCAGCGGGGTGACCGCGACCACGGAAATTTCAACCGGAAAGGCCCGGCTCTCGGCAAGGGCAGGGGGCGACGCGGTTGAAGACAGAAGGGCGAGGCCCGCCGCCATCGAGCGAAGGGCGGAAGTGAAGCGCATCATCTGCTCCCGAGGACGCGGCACGCGGCAACCGACAGAATGGCCTGTCGTGGCCCTAAAGGAAACGGGGCCGGTCGAGGTTTCGACCGGCCCCGTGATCGGGATCTGTTATTTGTTGGGGCGCGGCGGCGGGGGCAGGGCACCACCACCGGGGGCGACCGGCGCGGCCGGCGCGTTGAAATTCACCGTGATCGACGGCAGCTTGGCGTCGAGACGGGACATCACGGTCTCGGTGATGTCGAGATTGTTCGACGAGACCAGGACGCGCGCGGTGTCGAGAACGATGGTGGCGCTGACTTCCTTGGCGACTTCGGCGACGATCTGGTTGAACACCGGCTCGAGCTTCTTCATCGCGTCGTCCTGGGCGAAGGACATCTGCTGGCGACGACGCTCGACCTGCTGGCGCAGGGCATCGACCTTGCCCTGGAATTCCTTCTGCTTGGCGGCGAAGGCATCGGCGGCGATGCTGGCGCGCTGCTTTTTCAGGGCGTCTTCGTCGGCGCGCAGCTTGTCGGTCTGGGCCTTGATCTCGGCTTCATAGGCCTTTTCCTGACGCTCGAGCTGGGTCCGGACGCTTTTCGCCGCCGCGCTGTCGCGCATGATGCGCGGCACGTCGACGAAGGCGATGGTGGCCGGCTCGGCTTCGGCGGCATGGGCCGGGGCCGGCGGCATGACGGTAATGCCGGCGGCAAGGGCGAGCCCCACACTGAGGGCCAGACCTTTCACGATACTGCGCATATTCTTCTCCAGACCTCGGACGCCCCTTGGTTGAAAGGGGCGCAATACCTCAATACCAAGGCCGGCGTCAACGCGCGCCAGCCTTTTCGTAACACCAGACCCGTGCGGGCGGGATATTCAGCAGGACATGACCACACCGCCGCGCCGTCAGGCCCATGTCGGCCAGCAGATGCGGGCGCAGGGGCGAGGCCGGTCCATAGGTAAACTGCACGAAGCGGCCACCGTCCCCCATCAGCTCGAAGGCGGCGCCGACGATACGGCGCTGCACCGAGGGCGGCATTCCAAGGAGGGGCAGGCCCGAAACGACGCAGGCCGCCCGGTCGACGCCGCGCGCCGCCATCAGGGCGACCAGTTCGCAGGCATCGCCTTCGACGACCTGCAGGCGGGGAAAGCGGCTGCGCAGGGTCTGCGCCAGATCGCGATCGAATTCGACGGTAAAGAGCCGCTCGTGATTCACGCGGGCCAGCAGGGCCTTCGTGATGGCGCCCGTGCCCCCGCCCAGCTCGACGATGGGGCCGGGTCGGGACAGATCCGCCTGGGCGGCCATTTCGCGCGCGAGATAGCGACTGGAGGGAGCGACCGCGCCGATCTTGAACGGCGAGCGCAACCACTTCAGCAACATGGATGGTGCACGGAAGACATGCGCCGTACCCAAGGTATCCCGCGTTTCGCCCAAGATGATCGTCCGTCCCGCAATGGCCCGCGATGGCCTACTGGCGCCGCACACTAACATGAGGAATGTGGAAAGATAGTGGCAGCATGGTACGATTCCCGCCCGTTTCGGAGCCCCGCGCGGCGCGATTTCAGCCTGATGCGTGGCCCTTCCCAAGGCGATGGGTGCGTGATATACAGCCGTCCTCCGGTGGAGTGGCTATCCATCCACCGAACGGGTTTTCTTTTCGATCGCGCTCCGCTGGAATGTCCGCCGCCGGGCAGAGGAGCATGAAGAGGTTAGTCGAATGCAGGTTTTGGTGCGGGACAACAATATCGATCAGGCGCTGCGCGCTCTCAAGAAGCGTATGCAGCGCGAGGGTATCTTCCGCGAGATGCGCCTGCGCGGCCATTACGAGAAGCCCTCCGAGAAGCGTGCCCGCGAAAAGGCTGAAGCTGTCCGTCGTGCCCGCAAGCTGGCGCGCAAGCGCGCCCAGCGCGACGGCGTGGCATGATCGGCCATTCGGCCGTCTTCATCTGACGTTCAGGTCGATCGAGGTTCGCGCGTCATGTCGGCCCAGTCGACCGTTGTAAAAGCCAATACGGTTCCCCGGCTCCGCGCCCGCAAGGGCGGGGAGCCGATCGTATGTCTGACCGCCTATACCGCGCCGATGGCCCAGCTGCTCGATCCGCACGCGGATCTGCTGCTGGTTGGCGATTCGCTGGGCATGGTGGTCTATGGCCTGCCCAGCACGGTGCCGGTCACGATCGACATGATGATCGCCCATGGCGCCGCCGTCGCGCGGGGCTCGACCAAGGCGCTGGTCGTCATCGACATGCCCTTCGGCACCTATGAGGAAAGCCCGGCGCTGGCCTATCGCAACGCCGTGCGCATCCTCCAGGAAACCGGGGCTTCGGCCGTGAAGCTGGAAGGCGGGGTCGTGATGGCCGAAACCATCCGCTTTCTGACCGCCCGGGGCATTCCGGTCATGGGCCACATCGGCCTGCTGCCGCAATCGGTCAATGCCAGCGGTGGCTATGCCGCCCTTGGCACCAAGGACACGGCGGGCTGGGACGCGATCATCGCCGATGCGATGGCCGTCGCCGACGCGGGGGCTTTCTCCATCGTCGTCGAGGCGGTGAGCGAGCCGCTGGCGGTCCGCGTGACCGAAAGCGTCGACGTGCCGACGATCGGCATCGGTGCCTCCGCGGCCTGCGACGGCCAGGTGCTGGTGATCGACGACATGCTGGGCATGTCCAACCGGACGCCCAAATTCGTGAAACGCTATGCCGAGCTCGGCGTGGCGATCGGCGAGGCCGCCGCCGCCTACGCGGCCGAGGTGCGCGGCCGGCAGTTCCCGAGCGAAGCCTATACCTACCGCCTCAAGGGCGACAACCGGGGCCCCGGCGGCACCGGGACGTAAGAAGCGGCCCGGCGTGTTTGCCAAGGCTGCGGGCTTTGGCTATCGTTCCTCGCCTTTTCGGCCAGCGCTGCCTTCCGTGGGGTACAAGTGTCCGACATTTTTCAGGAAATCGACGAAGACCTGCGGCGGGAACGCCTTGTCGGGTTCTGGCGTCGCTATGGTACGGCGGTCATCGCGCTTTCGCTCGGCCTTCTCGTCGGCGTCGGCGGCTATATCGGCTGGCGTGACTATACCGCGTCCCGACTCGCCGCCAATGCCGAGGCCATGGCGGCGGCGGCCCAGCTCGTCACCGACAACAAGCAGGCGGAAGCCGCCAAGGCGTTCGACGAACTCGCGAATTCGGCGGGCGGCACCTATGGCGATCTCGCGCGGATGAATGCCGCCGCGGCAACCCTCGCCACCGGCGATGTCGCGACGGCCGTCGCGGCCTACGACAAGGTCGCGACCACCAGCACCGATATCTCGATCGCCGCGCTGGCCCGCCTTCTGGCGGTGCAGGCCCTGATGGATACGGCGCCCGCGGCCGATCTCGATGCTCGGCTTGACGCGGTCGGCGATGCCGCCGGTTTTGCCCCGGCGGTGAAGGAATTGCGCGCCTACGTCCGCCTGAAGGCCGGCGCCACCGATGATGCCCGCCGTCTTCTTGCCGAAGTCGTCGACGATAGTGCGGCACCTTCGCGGCTGAAAGGCCGTGCCCAGGAAGTCCTTGATGCACTGGGGGGCCGTTTAGCGGCTGCCCCGGCCCAGCCGTCCGCACCACAGCCCGAGAGCGAGGGGCAACGCCCATGATCGCAAGCCGTCGTTACCGCTCCTCCCTCGCGCCGCTGGCCGCGGCCATGCTCGCCGGTCTGCTCGGCGCCTGCTCGAGCCTCAATCCCTTCGACTCGGGACCGACCCAGCAGGTCGAGGGCGAGCGCATCGCCGTCCTGCCCAGCCAGTCGATCACGGTGATGCCGGATGCGTCCATCGCCGACGTGCCGGTGCAGCTGCCGCCGCCCTATGCCAACGCCGAATGGCCGCAGCCGGGCGGCTATCCGTCTCATGCCATGTATCACCTCGAAGTCGGCGGCGACCTCAAGGTGGTGTGGACCGCCAACGCGGGTTCGGGCGATTCGGCCGACACGCGCCTCGTCGCGCAGCCCGTGGTCAGCGGCGATTCGGTCTATGTGCTCGACACCTCGGCCCATGTGAATGCCCTCGATCTCGACGGCAAGCATCGCTGGTCGGCCAGCCTGCAGCCCGAGGACGAGGATTCGCCGACCGGCTTCTTCGGCGGTGTCGCCTATGACCAGGGCCGGGTCTATGCCTCGACCGGCTATGGCGATGTCTACGCGCTCAATGCCACGGACGGCAGCGTCGTGTGGAAGCGGTCGATCGGCATTCCCTTCCGCTCCGGCCCGACCGTGAACGGCGGCCGGGTCTTCGCCGTCACCCAGGACAACCAGCTCTTCGCCCTGTCGACCGACAATGGCGACGTGCTGTGGAACCATGTCGGCATTTCGGAAAGCGCCGGCTTCCTTGGCGCCGCGTCGGCCGCCGTCGCGGGCGAGGCCGTGGTGGTGCCCTTCTCCTCGGGCGAGATTTTCGCGCTCCGGGTCGAGAACGGCCGCGTCGTCTGGTCGGACAATCTGATCCGCACCGGCGCCACGACGCCGATCGCCGCCCTCAACGATATCCGCGGCCAGGTCGTCATCGATCGCGGCGACGTCTTCGCCACCAGCCACAGCGGCTCGACGGTCGGCATCGAACTGCGCACCGGCAGCCGTCTGTGGGATCGCGCCATCGGCTCCTCGGGCACGCCCTGGGCCGGCGGCGATTACATCTATCTTTTGTCGGACGAGAACGAGCTGATCTGCCTGACCCGCAACGAGGGCCGCGTGCGCTGGGTCACCCCGCTGCCGCGCTTCGAGGACGAGAAGGACGCCACCGGCGCCATCGTCTGGGCCGGCCCGGTGCTGGCCGGCGACCGCCTGCTGCTGGCTTCCAACACCGGCGTGATGACCGCCGTCTCGCCCTATTCGGGCGAGGTGCTGGGCGCAATCGAATTGCCGGGCCGGACCGTGATCACGCCCGTGGTCGCCAACGGCACGGTCTATGTGCTGACCACCAGCGGGACGCTTGTCGCGCTGCGCTGATACGACAGGACGCAAACGGGCGGCACGCGGCCACGGGGGCGCGTGCCGCTTTGCATTTCACCGGAAGGGGACCCGATGGTCTCGGAACACGCCAAATTCAGGGTTGCCATCGTCGGCCGGCCCAATGTCGGCAAATCGACCCTGTTCAACCGCCTCGTCGGCAAGAAGCTCGCCCTTGTCGATGATACGCCGGGGGTAACCCGTGACCGCCGCGAAGGTGACGGCCGGCTGGGCGATCTCGTCTTCTCGGTCTTCGATACCGCCGGTTTCGAGGATGTGGTCGACGATTCGATGGAAGGCCGGATGCGCCGCCAGACCGAACGGGCCATCGGCGATTCCGATGTCGTCCTGTTCCTGTTCGATGCCCGCGCCGGCGTGACGCCGCTCGATCTCGCCTTCTCGCGCCTCTTGCGCAAGAGCGAGACGCCGATCGTCGTCTGCGCCAACAAGGCCGAGGGCAAGGAAGGCCAGATCGGCGCCACCGGGGCCTGGGAACTGGGCCTTGGCGATTGCGTCAACCTGTCGGCCGAACATGGCGATGGAATGCTCGATCTTTACGAGACGATCGTCGATCGTCTGCGGGCCAAGGGCATCAACCCCTGGCCGGACGAGGATGATGGCGAGGACAGTGAGGCGCCGGAGCCCTTCGACCCCGATGTCGAGGTCGAGGAAGATCCCCAGAAGCCGTTGCGCATCGCCGTCGTCGGCCGGCCCAACGTCGGCAAGTCCAGCCTGATCAACCGCCTGCTGGGCGAGGACCGCATGATCACCGGGCCGGAAGCGGGCCTGACCCGCGACAGTATCTCGGTCCCCTGGGAATGGCATGGCCGCCCCATCAAGCTGTTCGATACCGCGGGCCTGCGCAAGAAGGCGCGGGTCGAGAGCAAACTCGAGAAACTGTCGGCGGGCGATACGATCCGCGCGGTGAAATTCGCCGAAGTGGTGATCCTGCTGATCGACGCCGTGCAGGGGATCGATCGCCAGGACCTGGTCATCGCCGACCGCGCGCTTTACGAGGGCCGGGCACTGGTCGTCGCTTTCAACAAATGGGACGCGGTCACCGATCACAACACGACCCTGGCCGACCTCAAGGAAAAGCTGGAAATCCATCTGCCGCAGGTCCGGGGCGTGCCCGTGGTCACGATCTCGGCCCGCACCGGCCGCAGCATCGACAAGCTGATGCCGGCGGCCATGACGGCCTATACCAAGTGGAACCGCCGCGTGCCCACCGCCAAGCTGAACCGCTGGCTGTCCGAGGCGACGGAGCGTCACCCGGCGCCCGCCGTGGGCGGCCGCCGCCTGCGCCCGCGCTACATGACCCAGGTGAAGGCCCGTCCGCCGACCTTCGCCCTGTTCATGAACCGGCCGGGCGAATTGCCCGAGTCCTACAACCGCTATCTGATGAACGGCCTGCGCGAAGTCTTCGACATGGAAGGCGTGCCCGTCCGCCTGATCCTGCGCAAGAACGACAATCCCTATACCGACGACGAGTAAGGCCGGCGCCCGTCGCCCCCCGGGGTGGCGGGCAAAGGATCCCTGATCAGAAGCGGTCCATCAGCTCGACGAAATTGCAGGGCCGGAAACGGCTGTCGAGCTGGGTTTTCAGGATATCGTCCCAGGCATCCCGGCAGGCAGAGGGCGAGCCGGGCACGGCGAACAGCAGCGTGCGACCGGCAATGCCGGCGACGGTGCGGGACTGGATGGTCGATGTGCCGATCTTGGCGTAGGACAGCCAGCGGAACAATTCGCCGAAGCCCTCGATTTCCTTCTCGAAGACGGCGCGGAAGGCTTCCGGGGTCACGTCCCGCCGGGTGATGCCGGTGCCGCCGGTGGAAATCACCACCTCGACCAGGGGATCGGCGATGAAGGCGCGCAGGCAGGCCTCGATCGCCGGGGCATCGTCGGTGACGAGGTCGCGGGCGGCGAGAATATGGCCGGCCGTGGTCAGCCGCTCCACCAGGGTATCGCCCGAGCGATCCTCGGCCGGGGTGCGGGTGTCGGAGACGGTCAGCACGGCGATGCGGACCGGGCGGAATACCCTCGATTCATCAACCGGCATTGCGCTTGGTTCCGATGCGGATGGCTTCGCGGTCCTGCGGGACATAAATCGGCCAGGAGCCGGCGGCGGCGGCGTCCAGCGTTTCCAGCGTCTGGCCGAGCCGGGCCTGATAGATCCAGAAATTGGCCAGGATGCGTTCGATGAACAGGCGGGTCTCGGCGGCCGGGATGCTCTCGATGAACAGCAGGGGATCGCCGTTGTATTTCACCTCGTCCATCCATTTGATGGCGGCGCCCGGCCCCGCGTTGTAGGAGGCGGCGACGAGGAAGAGGTTGTTGCCGATATCGGTGCTGGTCATCAGCATTTCGAGATAGGCCTGACCGAGGCTGAGGTTCACCCCCGGATCGGTCAGATTCTGCATCTTGCGGCCGAGGTCGATGCCCCTGCGGTCGGCGACGATGCGGGCGGTCGCCGGCATCAGCTGCATCAGGCCGATGGCGCCGACCGGGCTGCGGGCATGGATGTTGAAACCGGATTCCTGCTTGGCGAAGGCAAACAGCAGGGCGCGGTCGACGCGCAGGCCCTCGCTCGGCCGCCAGTCGGGCACCGGATAGCGGCCGTTGCCATGGCTGGCGGGATCGACGAGGCCGAGGCGGACGGCGAGGGCATCGACGCCCGAGGTCTCGGTCGGCGAGAGGCGGGCGCGCATCTGACCGAGTTCGGCGCTGGCGAGATCGCTCTGGCCGATGGCGGCGAGGGCGGCGGCGCGCTGCACGGCGGGATCGAAGGCCAGCGCGTTCAGCGACCGGGTATCGATCTGGCCGAGGTCGGGCGTCGCCGCGATATCGCGGCCGAGCAGGCGGGTCGCCATCAGGCCATAGAATGTATTGGGATAGTTCGCGGCGATGGTCAGGTGATCCAGCACCCGTTCGGGCCGGCCGGACACGAGATCGGCCCGCGCCGCCCAGAAGGCCGCCGCCGAAACGACCCAGACCGAGACATTGTCCGCCTCGGCGAGGGCGGCGAAATGAATGCCGGCGCGCTCGGGCTCGCCCAGGCGCCAGGCGGCGAGGCCGGCCGTCCAGTCGGCCATCGGCACATCGGCGCGCGACCGGTCGGCGACCCCCGCGGCGAGGTCATAGGCATTCCGGTCGTCGCCCATGCGGTAATAGTGGAAGGAGATATCCGCCCGGGCGATTTCCTGTTCCAGCGGGTCGAGACGGCCGCCAACCCGGGGCTCGTCCAGCAATTGCACGGCCTGATCCGGGCGGTTGGCCCGCAGGGCGGCGGAAATGCGCGGCGCGATCGCCCGCGTGACCCCGCTGCGCGAGGCATCGTCCCGGCCGCGCGGCTCCAGCGGCATCATGTCGAGCGGCGAATCCATCATCGACAGGCCGACGGCGGTGGCCGCGGCCCGGGACGCGGCGAAGCCGTCGCCCGCCCCCGAGGGGGTACCGGCGGCGGCCATCGCCTCGATGTCCTCATAGCCGGGCAGATCGTCATAGGCGGCCAACCACTCGGCCAGTTCGCGCTGACGCGCGCCATAGCGGGCGGTATCCAGGAAACGCTCGCGCAGCAGATGGCCGACCAGCATCAGATCGTCGAGACTGGCGATCTGGCGGTCGGCCTCGGCGAAATCGCCGCGTTCCTGCGCATCGAAGGCCGCCCGGTAGCGCCGCAGGTCGTCCCTGGAGAGATTGTGCAGGGGCTTGGTCCCCGCCATCACGCCATCGCTGATGACAGCGCTGCCGGGCAGGCTTTCGGCGGCCGTGCCGGGCATCGAAAGCGCAAGGCACGAAACCGCCGCCACCGCCGCGATGATCCGCCAGCGGCGCCCGATTTCACGGTCAGCCCTTGTCTTCCGCCCCATTCCCTCGCCTTGCCCGTACAAACCCCGGCCCGAGGGTAAGCCAGGACCCGCCGTCTGCCAAGCCGGATCGATTCGTCAGTCGAGGAGGCGGTGGCGGACCGCCAGCAGATCGTGCCAGGCTTCGCGCTTGGCCGGAGGCTGGCGCAGCAGATAGGCGGGATGAAGCATGGGCATCGCCGGAATGCCGTGCCAGTCCCGCCAGCGCCCGCGCAGCCGGGTGATGCCGTCGCCAAGGCCGAGCAGGGTCGATGTCGGTGTCGCGCCCAGAAGGACGATCACCTTGGGCTTCGACAGTTCGATCAGCCGCTCGATGAAGGGGAGGCAGCTGGCGGTTTCCACCGGGTCGGGCTTGCGATTGCCGGGCGGGCGCCAGAACAGGATATTGGCGATATAGGCATCGCGCGCGCGGTCGCGGCCGATCGCGGCCAGCATCTTGTCCAGCAATTGTCCGGCGCGGCCGACGAAGGGCTTGCCCAGGCGGTCCTCGTCGGCCCCCGGGGCCTCGCCGATCAGCATCAGTTCGGCGCCGAAGGTGCCATCGGCGATGACCGTGTTCAGGGCGCCGGCCTTCAGCGGGCAGCCCTCGAAGGCCCGAATCGCGGCCTCCAGGGCGGCAAAATCGTCGCAGGCGGCGGCAATCTCGCGGGCATTGGCGGCAATGGCGGCTTCGGCGGCCGAAGGGCCGGGCGGGATCGCTTCCCGCCGGGGCGAAAGGCCGGGGGAAGGTGCCGAGGCCGGCGCTGACGCAGGGGAAGCCCGGCGCTCCGCCACAGGGGGCGTGCCGCGGGCCAGCACCTGTTTCGAAGTCTCGAAACGATCGATCGGGGCATCCGCCAGGGCTTCGTCGACCCCGACCGACAGATACCATTCGAGGATTGTCCCGATTTCTGTGATTTGATCCATGGATTGACACTAGCACTGACGCTATGTTCCCGCTTCACATCTTGGGGCCGAAAGGCCGGGCCAGACCAGATTCAGGGCATAGCGGGGTTAGGAGGAGGCTCATGGAACGCGAGGCGATGGAGTTCGATGTGGTCATTGTCGGCGCAGGGCCGGCTGGCCTGTCGGCGGCGATCAAGTTCAAACAGCTCTGCGCCGAGCAAGGCAAGGACTACACGGTCTGCGTGATCGAGAAAGGGTCCGAAGTCGGCGCCCATATTCTCTCGGGCGCCGTGCTGGACCCGAAGGCGCTGAATGAACTTCTCCCGGACTGGAAGGAGCGCGGCGCGCCCCTGAACACCCCGGTCGTCGAGGACAAGTGGCTGGTGCTGACCGAGAAGAAGTCGGTCTCGCTGCCGGGCTTCATCATGCCCGGCTTCATGCACAACGAGGGCAATTACATCGTCAGCCTCGGCAATGTCTGTCGCTGGCTGGCCGCCCAGGCCGAGGAACTCGGCGTCGAGATCTATCCGGGCTTCGCCGCGGCCGAAGTGCTCTATCACGAGGATGGCTCGGTGAAGGGCGTCGCCACCGGCGACATGGGCGTCGGCCGCGACGGTCATCACAAGGACAGCTATACGCCGGGCGTGGAACTTCACGCCAAATACACCTTCTTCGCCGAAGGCGTGCGCGGCAGCCTGTCCAAGGACATCATCGCGCATTATGGCCTGCGCGAAGGCAAACAGCCGCAGACCTACGGCATCGGCATCAAGGAATTGTGGCAGATCGACCCGGCGAAGCACCGCGAGGGTCTCGTGTTGCATGCCCAGGGCTGGCCGCTGGACAGGAAGACCGCCGGTGGCGCCTTCCTCTACCATCTCGAGGACAATCAGGTCGCGGTCGGCTATGTCGTCGCCCTCGACTACTGGAATCCCTATCTCTCGCCCTTCGAGGAATTCCAGCGCTTCAAGACCCATCCCGACATCCGAACCTTCTTCGAGGGCGGCAAGCGTATCGCTTACGGTGCCCGCGCGATCAACGAGGGCGGTTACCAGTCGATTCCGAAGCTGACCTTCCCGGGCGGCGTGCTGATCGGCTGTTCGGCCGGCTTCGTCAACGTGCCCCGCATCAAGGGCAGTCACAACGCGATGAAGACCGGCATGATGGCCGCCGAAGCCGCCTTCGAGGCGCTGGAAGCGGGCCGCGAGGGTCATGACGAACTGTCGGATTACGCCAACAAGTTCTCGACCTCCTGGGTCCATGACGAGTTGTTCAAGGTCCGCAACGTCCGGCCGGCGCTGAAGTGGGGCACCGTCAAGGGCACCATCTACGGCGGCTTCGACATGTGGATGAGCCATCTCGGCCTGGCGCTGCCCTGGACCCTCGGCCATCATCCCGACAATACGTCGCTGGTGAAGGCCAAGGACGCGCCGAAGATCGAATACCCGAAGCCCGACGGCAAGATCAGCTTCGATCGCCTGTCCTCGGTGTTCCTGTCGAACACCAACCACGAGGAAGACCAGCCGATCCATCTGACGCTGAAGGATCCGACGGTGCCGATTCGCATCAATCTCGCGGAATACGACGCGCCGGAGCAGCGCTATTGCCCGGCCGGCGTCTACGAGATCGTCGGTCAGGACAAGGGCGAGCCGCGGTTGCAGATCAACGCGCAGAACTGCGTGCACTGCAAGACCTGCGACATCAAGGACCCGACCCAGAACATCAACTGGGTCGTGCCCGAGGGCGGCGGTGGTCCGAACTACCCGAACATGTGATGTGCAAGGGCGCCGTCGCGGCCTCGGGTGCGGGGAGTGACGGCGCCATCGACTTGGACCTGTCGCGAAGGGGCGCTTGCAGTTAAATTGGCCACCATGAAAACAGGTCTCAAGGTCGTGCGACGAGCTGCCAGGCGGCGCGGATTCGCCATTTCCCTCATCACCGGTCTGCTCGTTTCGGGTTGCGGCATGCCCAGCGCGGCGACGCCGGAGACCGCGGCGCGGCCCGTGGAAGCGATCGAACTGCACAGTCTGTCGGGCGCCTATCTGGCTGCCCGCTATGCCGGCGGGGTTCAGGATTCGACGGCTTCGGCCCTGTTCTACGACGGGGCGCTGCGCCTCGATCCGGGCAATACCATGCTGCGCCGGCAGGCCATGATGTCGTCGCTGCTGGTGGGCGATTATGTCGATGCCGCATCCCACGCCGAGGTCATCGCCCGGCTGGAGCCGAGCGACACGGTCGCGCCCCTTGTCGCCGCCATTGGCGAAATGCGCGTCGGCCGCTATGCCGAGGCGCGGAAGCGGCTCGACGGCCTGACGTCCAATGCCGCCCTCGACATCATCGGCCCGATCATGACGGCCTGGGCCATCGCCGGCACGGGCGACACGGACGGCGCCCTGAGGGCGCTGGAGAAACTGGGGGATGCCCCGGGCGTCCGGCCGTTCCGCCTTTACCACACCGCGCTTCTCGCCGCCTTCGGCAACCAGCCCGCCCTGGCCGCCAAGGCGTTCGAGGCCCTGCGGACATCGCCCGCCGGCAACTGGGTGCACACCTTGCTGGCGGAGGGTGTTTTCCTCGAATCATCGGGCCATCAGGATGCCGCGCGCGCGCTCTATCAGGCGGCGCTGAAGGCCAGCAACAATCTGGCGGTCGCCGCCGCCCTGGCCCGGCTGGAGCGGGGCGAGGCCGCGACGCCGGTGGTCTCGACCGCGGTCGAAGGCGTCGCCGAGGCCATGTATGGCATCGCCAGCCTGCTGGCCCAGAGCGGGGCGAACGAGCCCGTGCTCGTCTACCTGCGTCTGGCCACGATGGCCAAGCCCAACTTCCCCGAAGCCCAGGCCCTGCTGGCCGAGACCTTCGAGGATATCGGCGACGAGGATGCGGCGATGGCGATGTTCCGCTCCATCCCCGAAGGCTCGGAATTGCGGCCCATGGCCGAGGTCCGCTACGCCATGCTGCTGTCGCAGGCGGATCGCGCCGACGAGGCGCTGGACCTCCTCGACAGGAGCGGGACGGCTGGCGGGCCGAGCATCGAGGCGATGGTCGCCCGGGGCGACATCCTGCGCGAGCGCGAGGATTTCGCCGCCGCCGCCGACGCCTATGGCGCGGCGATCGATGCCGTGGGCGAACCCGATCCCCGGTACTGGAGCCTCTGGTTCTCGCGCGGGATCTGCCGCGAGCGCCTGCATCAGTGGCAGGACGCCGAGGCCGACCTGATGCAGGCCCTGGCCCTGCGGCCGGACCAACCGAGCGTGCTCAATTACCTCGCCTATTCCTGGGTG
Organism: Zavarzinia sp.; assembly: GCA_025869435.1. Taxonomy (GTDB): domain Bacteria; phylum Pseudomonadota; class Alphaproteobacteria; order Zavarziniales; family Zavarziniaceae; genus Zavarzinia. The sequence goes on along the minus strand of JAOZVS010000009.1, from coordinate 75,751 downwards.
GAGCAGGGGCGTAACCTGAAGCGCGCCGAGGCCATGCTGCTGAAGGCCGTGGCCGACAGGCCCGACGATGGTTACATCGTCGACAGTCTGGGCTGGGTCTATTTCCGTCAGGCCCGTTTCGCCGAAGCCGTGGACACACTGGAAAAGGCCGTGCACCTGAAGCCGGGCGACCCGACGGTGAACGACCATCTGGGCGATGCCTATTGGGCGGTCGGGCGCAGGCTGGAGGCGGAGTTCCAGTGGCGCACCGCCCTCGCGCTGAAGCCCGAGGATGATCAGAAGGCGGATCTCGAGACCAAGCTCGAAAAGGGTCTCGCGCCGGAAAAACTCGTCCCCGGTGCGGACTGACGCGATCGCCGGCCTTGCCCCGGCCAAGGTGAATCTCTGTCTTCACGTTACCGGCCGGCGCGCGGACGGTTACCATCTGCTCGATTCCCTCGTCGTCTTCGCCGATATCGGCGACCGGCTTTCCGTGGCGCCGGCGACGGGCGGTGACCTTCGCCTCGCGCTCGGCGGGCCTTTCGCCGCCGCCCTGGACGGCTCGCCCGACGACAATCTCGTGCTGCGGGCCGCGCGGGGCCTGCGGGCGGCGGCCGGACTTCGCTATGCCGGCGCCGCCATCCGCCTCGACAAGGAATTGCCGGTCACCGCCGGTCTTGGCGGTGGCTCGGCCGACGCGGCGGCCGTGCTGCGTCTTCTGCAACGGCTGTGGTCCCGCAGCCTCGACGGGGCGGCCCTGCGGGCGCTCGCGCTGTCCCTGGGCGCTGATGTTCCAGTCTGCCTCGACAGCCGGCCGGCCCGGATGTCGGGCATCGGCGAGATCGTCACGCCGCTGTCCGGCGGGGTTCGCGACGCCCTGTCGGGGCTGGGCATCATCCTGGTCAATCCGCGCCTGGCCCTGCCGACACCTTCGGTGTTCCGCGCCCTCGCCGGGCGATTCGGCCCGCCGCTGCCTGGCGGCGACCTGCCGGCCGGGCGCCTGGATCTGGTCGAGGTCCTGCGGGCCCAGCGCAACGACCTGCAGTCGCCGGCGATCGCGCTGTGCCCCGTCATCGGGGAAATCCTGTCGGCCCTCGAGGCAACGGATGGCGTTCTGCTTGCGAGGATGAGCGGTTCGGGGGCAACCTGCTTCGGCCTGTGCGCGGACCGGGCATCGGCGCTCGCGGGGGCCGAGGGCCTGCGCCGGGCGCGGCCCGAATGGTGGGTCGCCGGCGGCGGGATGTGGCAGGGGCGGGAGAGGCCTTGATGATCGACTGGCGCCTTGCGTCCCGGCGGGGCGTGGTTCTGATCACCGCGCTGCTGGCCCTGACCCTGTCGGCCTGCTCGTCATCCCGCCGGGTCACGGATGCCGTGCCCGGGGAGGCCACGGGCGGCGGCACCTTGTCGGACATCGAACTGACCTGGTATCAGGCCGTGGTCGCGTTGCCCCCGGTGCGTGACGGCGATCCGGTCATCCTGGCGCGCATGGCGGACGTGATGGCGAAACCGCCGGCCTGGGAGCGGCCGCCGACCACGATCATCTATCTGCATGGCTGCACTGGCCTGGGCGACCTTTCCACCCTGCGCTTCCTGGCCGGGGCGGGCTATCTGGTGATCGCGCCCGATTCCATGGCGCGGCGCTATCGCCCGCTGCAATGCGATGTCGCGACCGGGCGCGGTGGTTTCAATCTCTTCGTCTATGATTTCCGCCTGACCGAACTGTCCTTCGCCATCAACAATATCGCCAGCCTGCCCTGGGCCGATTCGGGCGATCTGTTCGTTCTTGGCGGCAGCGAAGGCGCGGTCGCGGCGGCGCTTTACCGCGGGGACAATCTGCGCGGTCGCGTCATCGCCGCCTGGACCTGCCATGGCGCGCCCATTGTCGCCGGCCTTGCCTCGCCGACGATGGAGCCGGTGCTGAGCATCGTCGCCTCCGATGATCCCTGGTACGCGGAAGGTGTCGCGGTCGGCCAGTCGGGCGACTGCGGTGAATTCATGGCCGGACGGCCCAATGCCCGCTCCCTGGTGCTGCAGCATGGGGAGGGACATGCCGTCCTGTCGAGCGGCGTGGGGCGCCAGGCGATCCTCGACTTCCTCGCCCTCTGGAAGAAGCGCTGAGACCGCCCCCGCGCCTGCCGGGCTTCAGTTGAGGGCCGGACGAAGGTCGCTCCAGGGCGCGATCTTCTCGATCTGGGCGGCGAGGCGGATCAGCAGGCTTTCATCGCCCAGGCGTCCGGCGAACTGGACCGCCCGGGGCAGGCCAAGGGCATCGCGCCCGACCGGGATCGACATGGCCGGCTGGCCCGTCATGTTCTGCAGCCCGGTATAGGCGGTGTAGCGCGCGATGGCCGCCGCATAGTCGCCGATATCGGCCGGGCTGAGCGAGAGCACGCCGATCTCCGGCGGGCTGTCGGGCAGCAACGGCGTCAACAGCAGGTCGAAGCGCCCGGCGTCGAGGAAGTCGGCCATCTGGCGCCCGGCCTGGTGGACGGCCGCGATGCCGTCTAGATAGGCCGTGACCGGCAGGCTGCGGCCCCCTTCGGCGAGGAAGGCGGTCACGGTTTCGACCGGAACATCATCACGGCCCATGGCTTTCCGCCGCAGATCGATGACACGGGCGACATTGGCCGCGATCACGCCCTGCTGGGCGATGCTGAGCGCCGGCCCGTCCACCGGCAGGCTGCCGACTTCGATGACTTCATGGCCGAGATCGGCGAGCACCGCCTTCATGTGGGCGATGGCATCGAGCGCCGGGGCGCCCAGTTCGGTCGGATTCATCGCCCGCAGGCACAGGGCGATGCGCAGACGGCCCACGGGCACGCCGATTTCATAAAGCGACGGTCGCCGCGAGGTCGGCGCCACATAGGGGTCGCCCGGCACCGGGGCATCGGTCGCGTCGAGAAGCGCCGCCGAGTCCCGGACGCTGCGGCTGACCGCATGGACCGTCGACATGCCGCCCCAGCCTTCGCCCGCGTCCGGGGCCATGCTGATGCGTCCGCGGCTGGGTTTCAGGCCGAACAGACCGCAGCAGGCGGCGGGAATACGGATCGAGCCGCCGCCGTCCGAGGCATGGGCGAGGGGGACAATGCCGGCCGCGACCGCCGCCGAAGCCCCGCCCGAGGAGCCGCCCGAGGTCCGCGTCAGGTCGAAGGGATTGCGGGTCTTGCCGTCCAGCACGTTTTCGGTGGTCGAGGTCAGACCGAATTCGGGCGAGGTGGTGCGTCCGAACAGGACGAAACCGGCCCGGCGATAGCGCTCGATCAGGACACTGTCGTGATCGCAGACGAAGCCTTCGAACAGGCGGCTGCCGTTGGTCAGGGGCCAGCCCGTGATATGGGCGTTCAGGTCCTTGATCAGCATCGGAACGCCGGTGAAGGGGCCGCGCGGCAGGCCCCGGTCGATCTGGCGCCGCGCGTCCGCCTCGTTCAGCGCGATGACGGCATTGATGGCGGGATTGCGCCGCGCCACCAGGGCCAGCGCGTGATCCAGCAATTCGTCCGGCGTGGTTTCGCCCCGCGACACAAGTTCCGCCAGCCCGAGCGCATCCCTTGCCGTGTAATCATCGATACCGATCATCTGCAGCCCCCTTGCCGGATCCATCTTTTGTTTGTTGCCTTCAATCCGGGGGCGAAATTCTCGCCCATGCCGTGATCGGGAGCAACACCTGTCGGACAGTTGCCGTTCTGCAACGCCCATGGACCCGAGGTTCGGGGCGCGGAACGATGTTTGGGTCCGCGCCCTGATTGTGTTAGGAGTGATTCATGACGACGATCCAGCTGCGACGACGAAGCCCGTGCCTGCCCGGGGCCATGCCCCGGCCTGCAGGCTCGCGCCCGCGCGCCCGTGGTCAGGTCCTCGCCCTGGCTTCGCGCCGGCGCTAGGTATCCGCGCTGGCTCCCCGGCGTGGAATGACGTGAGTTCCGGGCGGCCTACCGCCCCAGTCCTGGCAGCGCAGCACAATGACCACCCTCATGCAGGAACGGCCGGAAGACGGCCCCGCCATCGAAGCCCTGATCGATACCGCGTTCGGGCCCGAGCGCTTTTCGAAGACGGTCTACAAGTTCAGGGACGGCGTGCCGCCGGTGCCCGAGCTTTGCTTCGTCGCCTATGACCACAGCAAGCTGGTCGGCTCGCTTCGCTTCTGGCCGATCCTGATCGGCGGTCATGTCGAGGCGATCCTGCTCGGCCCCCTGGCGGTCGATCCCCGGCGGCGCGCCGAGGGGATCGGCGCCGCCCTGATGTGGCACGGCCTCGCCGAGGCCCAGCGCAAGGGCCACCGGATCGTGATCCTGGTCGGCGATTTCGACTATTACGTCAAATTCGGCTTCCGGCGCGAGCCTTGCGACCGGCTGGAGCTGCCCGGCTGGGTCGACCGCAAGCGTTTCCTCGCCCGGGCCCTGGTGCCTGGCGCGGTCGACAATCTCTCGGGCATGATCGGGAAATGGCTGCCCGCGGAAGAGCGCGCGCGCGGCGTCGCCTGACCTGTCGCCACATCGGTTGAGCCGCCATCAAACCAAGGTTTGAAGGCGCGGGCTTTGCGTGATCATCCCCGAAAGAGGATCGTGGCGGACATGGCTTGGCTTGTGCCCGAATCGGGCTAGAGTTTGCGTCCTGCCCAGCGCCGTGAGGGGAACCCGATGTCCAATCATCTGAAATTCTATATCGATGGGGCCTTCGTGGACCCGCTGGTGCCGGCGACGCTCGACGTCATCAATCCGGCGACGGAAGAGGCCTATACGAAGATATCGGTCGGTACCGCCGCCGATGTCGACCGCGCCGTCGCCGCCGCCCGCGCCGCCTTCCCGGGTTTCGCCAAGACGCCGAAGGCGGAACGCCTGGCGATGCTGAAGCGCATCCTCGAGATCTATAACGAGCGTTACGAGGATATCGCCCAGGCGGTGACCCAGGAGATGGGCGCGCCCCTGTCCTTCGCGCGCGGGGCGCAGGCCTGGGCCGGTCAGGTCCACATGGAAGCCACCATCAAGGCGATGGAAGACTTCACCTTCGAATATCCCCGGGGCTCGACCCGCATCGTGATGGAGCCGATCGGCGTCGTCGGCCTGATCACGCCGTGGAACTGGCCGCTGAACCAGATCGTCTGCAAGGTCGCGCCGGCCATCGCGGCGGGCTGCACCATGGTGCTTAAGCCGTCGGAAATCGCGCCGATCTCGGGCATCGTCTTCGCCGAGATCATGCACGCGGCGGGCATCCCTGCGGGCGTGTTCAACCTCGTGAACGGCACCGGGCCGGATGTCGGCCAGGTCATCGCCTCCCACCCCGGCATCGACATGGTCTCCTTCACCGGCTCGACGAGGGCCGGCATCATCGTCGCCAAGTCGGCGGCGGATACGGTGAAGCGCGTGGCGCAGGAATTGGGCGGCAAGTCGCCCAATATCATCCTGCCGGACGCGGATCTCGAAGCAGCGGTGACCGCCGGTGTCGGCGGCTGTTTCGGCAATTCGGGCCAGTCCTGCGACGCGCCGACCCGCATGTTCGTGCCGGCCGACCGCCATGCCGAAGCGCTTGAAATCGCCAGGGCCGCCGCCGAGACCCACAAGGTCGGCGATCCGCTGGCGGAAGACACGGTGCTGGGCCCGCTGGTCTCGCAGATCCAGTTCGACAAGGTGCAGCGCCTGATCCAGTCCGGCATCGACGAGGGCGCGACCCTGGTCACCGGCGGCCTCGGCCGGCCGGACGGGCTGAACCGCGGCTATTACGTGAAGCCGACGATCTTCGGCAATGTGCAGCACGAGATGACCATCTCCCGCGAGGAGATCTTCGGCCCGGTGCTCTCGATCCTGCCCTACGAGACCGAAGCCGAGGCGATCGAGAAGGCGAACGACACGGTCTATGGCCTTGCCGCCTATATCGCCTCGACCAACCTCGACCATGCCCGCGCGGTCGCCCGCGAGCTGCGCGCCGGCACCGTCAACCTCAATTATCCCGACTGGGACACCCAGGCGCCCTTCGGCGGCTTCAAGCAGTCGGGCAACGGCCGTGAATACGCCGACTGGGGCATCCACGATTTCCTCGAGATCAAGGGCATCGTCGGCTACGGCGAATAAGCGCCGGGGCCCGTCCGATACGTGAAACCCCGCCGGTCACCGGCGGGGTTTTTTCTTGGCTTCTACGCCGCTGTGACGGGCAGGGTCTGTATTGACAATGTGGATACGCAGGCCCAAGCTAAGATGATGTACAAGGCTAAAATATCTTCCGAGAAAGTGCCGGCTGCTGAAGTCAAGGGCAGCATCAACCTGCGCATTGACGGGCGAACACGCCAGCTGATCGATGAGGCGGCGGCGATGCTGGGCAAGACGCGGACCGAGTTCATGATCGACAGCGCGCGTGCTGTCGCGATCGATGTTCTGCTCGATCAGCGCTTGTTCGAGCTGGATCCCGAGCATTTCGATGCCTTTACCCGGGCGATCGATAATCCCCCTGTCCCCGGACCCAGGCTGACCGCCCTGTTGCGCCGGGTCCCGGCGTGGGAAAGGTGAGGGACCGCGTCCTGCCTTCATTGTCGGCACCGACGGCACTGACCGCTAGTCATGATCCAGCCGATTTCGATTGCGGCGTGGTAGCTCTCAATGACTGGTTGAGATCACGCGCGCTCAAGAATGAAAGTCGGTTTTCCCGCACCTATGTCGTCTGCGATTTTAACCGAGTTGCAGCCTATTATTGCCTTTCCGCAGGGGCGGTGTTGCGAGCCGACGCGCCGGGCAGGCTGAGACGCAATGCGCCGGATACCGTGCCGGTATCGGTGATTGGGCGGCTGGCGGTCAGCCGCGCATATGCGGGGCGGGGACTTGGCGCGGACTTGCTGTCGGATGCCCTGCGCCGCATCGCGGCCGCGTCGCGCAGCATCGGCATCGCCGCTGTTCTGGTACAGGCCAAGGATGAGAACGCCAAGCGTTTCTACCTCTCCTGTGCCGAGTTCATCGAATATCCCGCTGACAGCCGTACCCTGTTCCTGCCCATCGAAACGGTGATCGCCGCCTTCGGATAAGATGCGGGCCTTCACCCCACCGACAGGTCCTCGCCGGCCGCGACCCTGCGCAGGATTTCCAGCCAGCTTTCGGCCGGCTGGGCGCCGACAACGGCCCATTTCTGGTTGATGACATAAGTCGGCACGCCGGTCACGCCGATGCGGCGGGCGAGGTCGTCCTCGCGCCGGACGAGGTCGCTATCCTGATCGCCGGCCAGCAGTTCGGCGACGATGGCGGCATCCATGCCGGCCTGTTCCGCGACGTCGAGCAGGACGGCGGGATCGGAAATATCCTCCCCCTTCTCGAAATAGCGGCTGAACAGGTCCTCGATCACCGCGGGCTGAACCCCGGCGCTGCGCGCCCAGCGGGCGAGGCGATGGGCGTCGAGGCTGGAGGGCATCTTGGCGATGGCGTGGAAATCGAAGGGGATGCCTTCCTGCCGGCCGATCTCGGCCAGGGGTTCGTGCAGGCGGGGCAGGCGCTCCGCGCCGAATTTGGCGGCGAGATAGCTATCCCGGTCCATGCCCTCGGCGGGCATGTCCGGGTTCAGCATATAGGGGCGCCAGACCCGTTCCACCGCGATGTCGGGCAGTTGTTCGAGGGCGCTGTCCAGCCGGCGCTTGCCGATCCAGCACCAGGGACAGACCATGTCCGAGACGATCTCGATGGTGACGGGTTCCGTCGTCATTGATGCAGCCTTTCCCCGATCCAGCCGCCGGCCCTGGCGATTGCCTCGCGCCCTTCGCTCAGCATGGGGGCGAAGAAATGCCAGACGTGGATCATATCCGGCCAGATTTCGAGCCGTGTGTCGACCCCGGCCGCCCCCAGTCTCCCGGCGACCAGCACCGCGTCGTCGAGCAGGCATTCGGCGGCGCCGACATGGATGAGGACGGGCGGCAAGCCGGCCAGATCGCCGTGCAGCGGCGAGGCCAGGGGCTGCCGGACATCGCCCGCGCCCATATAGGCGCCGGTGAAGCCATCGAGTCGGGCCTTGCTGATCATCGGGTCTTCCGCCGCCTTGGTGTCGATGGTCGGCAGGCTGTTCGACAGGTCGACCCAGGGCGAGATCAGGAAGGCGGCGCCGGGCATCGGCAGGCCGGCGTCCCGCGCCGCCAGCATCAGGGCGAGGCTGAGGCCGCCCCCCGCCGAATCACCGGCTACGACGATGCGCGACGGCGCGAAGCCCTTGTCGAGCAGGTGGCGGTAGGCGGCGAGCGCATCATCAACGGCGGCGGGGAAGGGCGCTTCCGGCGCCAACCGGTAATCGATCGCGAGCGAAGTTATGCCGGCGGCCCTGGCGATGCTCCAGGCGAGGCGCCGGTGGGTGTTCAGCGAGCCGAGGCAATAGCCGCCGCCATGGAGATAGAGAAGGGCGGCATCGCCCGCCGCGCCCTCGGGCGTGGCGAATTCGGCCGGGCAACCGGCGATGTCCAGCAATTCGACACCCGTGCGGTCGTCGGGATCGACCGGCGGCGCGATCGTCTCGTAAAGCGCGCGGGTATCCTCGAGGGACAGGCTCGCCCGGTCGGTGGCGGCGAGGGCGGCCCGGATCGCGGCCATCTCCTGAATGCTCATGAACGCTTGCTCTCCCTTTTGTATTTATGTTGTTGGGCGGCATGGTTGCCCGTGCTGAAAGGCCGGGCAAGACGCAAAAACAGGGGAGAGCCATGACCGATACCACCCAGCTGCCGCTTGCCGGCCGTCACATCTTCATCACCGGCGCGACCTCGGGCTTCGGCCGGCGTTTCGCCCTCGTGCTCGGCCGCATGGGCGCCGCCGTCTCCGTCTCGGGTCGCCGGGTGGAGCGGCTGGCCAGCCTGGTCGAGGAGTTGGCGGCGGAGGGAATCAAGGCCCATGCCGTTCCCCTCGACGTTACCGACCTTGCGGCGGTCGAGCCGGCGCTGCAATCGGCCGAGGCGGCCCTCGGCCCGCTCTATGCCCTCGTCAACAATTCGGGCGTCGGCGGTGGCAGCAGCATCGAGAAGGAAACGGCCGAGAATTACGACTGGATCATGAACACCAATGTGAAGGCGGTCTATTTCCTCGCCCAGGCGGCGGGCCGGCGCTTCATCGAGCGGAAGGCCAGGGGCCGCATCGTCAACATCGCCTCCATCGCCGGGATGCGGGTGCTGCCGAAACTCTCGGTCTATTGCATCTCCAAGGCGGCGGTAGTGCAGATGACCAAGGCCATGGCGATCGAATGGGCGCGCCACGGCATCAATGTGAACGCGATCTGCCCCGGTTACATCGAGACCGAGATCAACGCCGATTTCTTCCGCTCGGAGCCCGGGCAGAAGTTCATGGCCCGCTTCCCGCGCGGCCGCATCGGCAAGGTCGAGGATCTGGACGGCATCATCGCGCTGATGCTAGACCCCCGCTCCGATTTCATGACCGGCGCCATCGTCAACGTCGACGATGCCCAGTTGTTGATGTGATCTATCAGATTATGACATTGCGCAGGAAGCGCAGCGACGCGTCGCCTTCGTTCGCGAAGTCGAAGGGGCCGTCCGCGCGGTAAGCGTGGGACTGCCCGGCGGCGAGCGTGATCGTCTCGCCGGGCAGGGCGATGGTTAGCGTGCCGTCGAGGACGAAGACCATCTCCCGCCATTCGCCCGGGGCGGCGGCGGAATGGTAGCGCTCGCCGGGCGCGAGGCTCCATTGCCACAGCTCGGCCAGCCGGCTCGCCGGGGTCGATTGCAGCAGATGGGCCTGGCTGTCGCCGGATCGGCCCTGCCAGGCGAGCACGGGGCTATGGCCCGCCGCCTCCCGGTCGACGATCAGGTCCGGCAGCATCACGCCAAGGGCGGCGGCGATGCGGTCGAGGGTGGACAGGCTGACGTTGCTGTCCCCGGATTCCATCGCCACCAGCATGCGCCGGCTGACCCCGGAAGCCTTCGCGAGCGCGTCCTGACTGAGGCCCGCCTGCTGGCGCAGGCGCTTCAGATTGGCGGCGAGATGGCCGAGGACCGGCGCTTGACGTTCCGACATGTGCACTATATTGCTCAAAGCCATTGTGCAGTTTATTGCGCATCGGGGGCTTGGGCAAGTCATGGCGGTCGATCAGGGGGACATGCGGGCGGTGTCGGCGCCGGTGGGGGAACTCGTGCCCGCCCTCGTCCTGCTCGGCATCACGGCGATCTGGGGCGCCACCTTCCTGATCATCCAGACGGCGCTGACGGATTCCGGCCCGCTCTATTTCCAGACCCTGCGCTATGTCGTCGCCACGGTCTGCCTGGTCGCGGTGTCCGGCCGCCATCTGCTGGGCGTCACCCGGCTGGAGCTGTTCGTCGGCCTTGCCACGGGGGTCGCGGTCGCGGTCGCCAACGGGATGCAGGCGGTGGCGCTGCAATGGATTCCCAGCTCGACCTCGGCCTTTCTGACCGCGCTCTATGTGCCGCTGGTGCCGATCGGGCAATGGCTGTTCATGCGCGAGCGGCCGGGCAATGTGGCCTTGGTCGGCATCGTCATGGCCTTCGTCGGCATGGCCCTGCTGGCGGGGCCGGACGCCCTCGATGTCGAAGCCGGGCGGGGCCAGATCCTGACCATCCTCAGCACCTTCATCATCGCCTTCGAGATCGTCGCCATCGGCGCCTATGCCAAGCGGATGGACCCGCGCCGGGTCTCGGCGGTGCAACTCGTCACCGTCGCCGTGCTCACCTTCGGCGCCATGGGGGTGGCGGGGGAAGGCATTCCGGCGCATACGCCGCTGCTTCTCGCCTGTGCCGGCGGGCTTGGCGTCGCCACCGTGATGATCCATGTCGCGATGTATTGGGCCCAGCGCCGCCTGACGCCGACGCGGGCGACCCTGATCTATGCCATGGAGCCGGTCTGGGCCGGGCTGATCGGCAGGGCGGCGGGCGAGCGCCTGCCGCTGGCGGGCCTCGTCGGCGCGGCGCTGATCGTCGGCAGTATCGCGATCAACGCCCTGCGCTTCCGCCGCCGGCCCTGAGCAGCCGCAGCGGACGGAAGTAATCCTGCACATTCCGGTCGTTGATGAAGCCGATGTTGTAGGGATGCTCGGCGGTGAGGACGGGAAAGCCCGCCGCGCCCGGCAGATCGGCCAGCTTCATGGCGAAATTGCCGAACAGAAGCAGCTTCGCCTCGGGCCGCGCGCGGTGCAACCCGGCGAGGAAGGCGTCCATGAACCCTTCCCAGGCTTTCGCGTCGCGGCTCTTGCTGGCGGTCAGCACCGGGATCGCATTGATGCAGAGGATGCCTTCTTGCCTTATGCGGTCGAACAGCGCCGCCATCGTCGGCACGAAGCCGAGCGCGGCGAGGTCGAGGGCGGCGATCTCAGCCGCCCGCGCCTCCGGCGAAATCAACCCCTCGGCGACCAGCAGCATCTTCATGATGTTGCGCATGGAGGTCGCGCGGTTGACGGGCTTGGACAGGCCGGCAGGCGACCACAGATCGCCCACGGCGCCGTCGTTGAAGGCTTCGCCGATCGCCGATTCCTTGCGCGGATAAGGCGACTCGCCGACCAGCACGGCCCTGACGGAAGCCAGCGGCACATGGCGCAGCGCGGCCAGCAGATAGCCGGGGCCGGGCAGCCAATCCTGGGCCTCGAGGCCCGCCAGATAGGCGGGGTCGAGCCGGGCCGCCGGGGCTTCGAGCAGGGCGCGCCAGTCGTCGGCGAGGCCCTTCGTCGCCGTGGCGAAGGGATAGCGGGCGAGCGGGCTCACAGCAGGGCCAGCGCCCGGCGCATGATCTTGCCGTTGGCGGTGCGCGGCAGGCTGCCCAGCACGATCACCTCTTTCGGCCGCTTGTAGGCGGCGAGTTTTCCGGCGGCATGGGCCAGCAGGGCGTCCCGGTCGATGGCGGCGCCGTCGCGTGGGACGACATAGGCGCAGATGACCGAGGTGGTCTCCGACACCTGACGCTCGGCGACGGCGACATCGGCGATGCCGGGATGGCCGGACAACGCGGCCTCGACCTCGAGCGGGGAGACGCGGTAACCCCCGGCGTTCATCAGGTCGTTGTTGCGGCCGTGGAACCAGACGTAACCATCCTCGTCCAGATGGGCGAGGTCGCCGCCCGCGAACCATTCACCTCGAAACACTTCCGCTTCCTCGGCCGGGCGCTGCCAGTAGCCGAGCATCAGGCCGGGGTCGCCGCGATGGATGGCGAGAAGACCGATCTCGCCCGGGGGCAGCGGCAGGCCGGTTTCAGGATCGAGAATGGCGACGCGCCGGCCCGGCTGGGCCTTGCCCGGGCTGCCGGGGCGGGCGGGGCCGGGCGGCGACTGGCTGATATAGGTCGAGATTTCGGACATGCCGAGGGCTTCGTAAAGCTCGGTGCCCACGGTCTCGCGCCATTCCCGCAGGATGACGGGCGGCAGGCTTTCGCCCGCGCTCAGGCCGTGGCGAAGGCTCGACAGGTCGTGCGCGCCCGGTTCGCCGTATTTCAGGATCTGGCGGTAGAGGCCGGGCACGGTCGCGAAGATCGTCGCCCGGAAACGCTCGATCAGCTTCGGCCAGATCATGGCGTCGCGCGGCCCGTTGTAGAGACAGGCGGTGGCGCCATTGGCCCAGGGGTCGGTCAGGCCGACGCCCAGCGTATAGGTCCAGTTGAAGGCGCCGGCGTGCAGCACCCGGTCATCGCCCGAAATGCCGTACCAGCCCTGATACATCGGCCGCCGGCCATAGGCGCTGCGCTGGCCGTGCAGCACGCCCTTGGGCTTGCCCGTGGTGCCGGAGGTATAGACGAGGAAGGCGGGATCGTCGGCCGCGGTGTCGGCGAAATCGCCCAGGGCGCCATTCGCCGCCCAGTCGCGGATGGCGGCGGCGGGGATGACCGAGACGCCGTCCGGCACGGAAAGATCATTCATACCGGCGCCGGTGGCGATCGCCCGGGCGCCGCAATCGGTCAGCAGGAATTCCGCCTCCGCCCCGGTGAGCTGGGACGAGGAGGGCAGGGCGACGATGCCGGCGGCGATGGCCCCGAACCAGGTCAGGGCATAGGCGGCGTCATTGTCCATGCGGATCATCAGCCGGTCGCCGGGGCGCAAGCCAGCGTCCAGCAAGCCCCGCGCGACCCGCAGCACGGCATCGCGCAAGGCGCCGAAGCTCCAGACCTCGTCGTCATGGGCCCCGGCGAGGATCAGCCCGGTCTTGCCCGCGTCATGCCCGTCGAGGCAGTAGCGGGCCATGTTGAAATGTTCAGGCACCATCGGATGTGACAAGGCTTTCCAGCAGCAAGCGATAATGGTCGAAGCCCGGCACCTCGAGGCCGACGACCTTCGCCTCCTCGTCCCAGACCCGCAGGCGCAGGGCGTCGCGGCCATGGGGCAGGGCGTCGAAGGCGGCGACGTCCGCCGCCGACATCGGCCCGCCCTGCAGCGCGAGGCTGCGCACCGAGGCGGGCGAGAGCCGTTCGAAATAACCGGGCTTCATCGCGCAGAGATAGCGCTTGGCCGCGACATGCAGGCGGACGGGATCGGCGACCTCGGCCCCGAAGAACCGGGCCAGGTGATCGGCCCCGCCATCCTCGTGGCGGGCATCGTAACCCTCGACCGCGGCGGCTTCGCCCTTGGGGTCGATCAGGTGGCCGATGTCATGCAGCAGCGCCGCGGCGACAAGGCCGGGGGCCGCCCCGGCCCGCTCGGCGCAGGCGGCCGCCTGCAGGCCATGGGCGAGCTGGCTGACCGATTCGCCGCCTTCATAGGGCACGGCGCCGCGTTCGGCATAGAGCCGGGCGATGGTATCGACGATCTCGGTTGCGGGCTTTCGCGACGTCATGACTCGTATCCTCGGGATGGGCGCCATAATGCTCGTGACCTTTGTTCACGTCACGGTTAAAAACCTGTACTAACCGAGGAAGATGACAATAAGGGGAGCGCGAGATGGGTCCGTTGAAAGGCATGAAGGTCGTCGAAATCGCGGGGCTCGGGCCGGGTCCTTTCTGCGCCATGCTGCTCGCCGACATGGGCGCCGACGTGATCCGCGTCGAGCGTTCGGCGAAATTCGGCGTGGTGAACCCGAAGTTCGATTACCTCAACCGCGGCAAGCGCTCGATCGTCGTCGACCTGAAGAAGCCCGAAGGGGTCGAGACCGTGCTGAAGCTGGTCGAGAAGGCGGACATCATCCTCGAAGGTTTCCGCCCGGGCGTGATGGAACGTCTCGGCCTCGGGCCTGAGGATTGCCTCGCCCGCAACCCCGCGATCGCCTATGGCCGCATGACCGGCTTCGGCCAGACCGGGCCGATGGCCAAGGCGGCGGGCCACGACATCAATTACATCGCCATGTCGGGCGCCCTGCACATGATCGGCCGCAAGGGCGAGAAGCCGGTGCCGCCGGTCAATCTCGTCGGCGATTTCGGCGGCGGTGCCATGTTCCTCGCCTTCGGCCTGCTGGCGGCGGTGATCGAGGCGCGCGCCAGCGGCAAGGGTCAGGTGGTCGATGCCACCATGATCGACGGCGCCGCCCTGCTGTCGACCATGATGTATGGCATGAAGGCGCAGGGCCTGTGGCAGGACGAGCGCGGCGTGAATCTGCTCGATACCGGCGCCCATTTCTACGAGACCTATGAGACCCGCGACGGCAAATGGGTCTCCATCGGCTCGATCGAGCCGCAGTTCTATGCCGAATTGCTGCGCCTCGCCGAACTCGACACCGAGGTTTTCGGCAACCAGATGGATATCGGCCGCTGGCCCGAGATGAAGGACAGACTGGCCGAGGTGTTCAAGGCCAGGACGCGCGACGAATGGTGCGCGATCATGGAAAACACCGATGTCTGCTTCGCCCCCGTGCTGTCGATGGACGAGGCGGCCCGCCATCCGCACAATGTCGAGCGCGGCACCTTCTTCGCGCAGGATGGCAACGTCCAGCCGGCCCCGGCGCCCCGGTTCAGCCGCACCGTGCCGGCCGTCCCCGCCGCGCCGCCGCTGCCCGGCCAGCATACTGACGAAGTTCTGGCCGATTGGGGCATTTCCGCCGATGATGCGGCAAAGCTGAAGGTGGCGGGGGCCGTCGCCTGAATTCTGCCAACGGGGGGAAGGGTGGCGCTGTTCTTCGATGCGGACTGGTTCGATCAGCGCCTGCGGGTGCTCGGCCTCGGCCGGGCATCGATCGGCGCCGTCCTTCACATTTCCGATGACGCGGTCGAGGACCTGTTCAAGGACCAGCGCGAGCTGAAACCGCTTGAGGTCGCGACCCTCGCCGCCCTGCTGGCGGTGTCGGCGACGGAACTGGCGAAACGGGCCGGCGTCGGCACCGTGCCCGAGGAAGCACCGCCGGCCGGCCCCTTCGAGGAGCGGATGGAGGCGGTCGAACTGGCCATGCTCCGCCTCGAGGAGCGGATGAACCGGATCGAGGATCTGCTGGCCCGCGCGGTCGATACCACGCGGGCCCTGCGCGCCGACCTCGCGGTCGGCGGCGACTAGCGCCGAGAGAAGGGGAACATTCGTCGTCCCGGCGAAGGCCGGGGCCTTTGGACGAGAGAGTCGCCTTTGCTTGCCCAAGATCCCGGCCTTCGCCGGGACGACAAAGAAAGAGGCGCGGCCGGGGCCGGTTGATTACTTCTTCTGCACCGTCAGGCTTTTCGCCGTGATGACGATCTCGACGTCCCGGGCCTTGCCGTCCGGCCCGGCTTCGAGGCCGACCGACATGCCGGTCGTGGTGAAGATCGGCGGATCATTGGTCGGCACGCCGCCGAGCGGCACGGTGTTCAGCGCGGTATATTTGTCCTTGCCCGTCGCCTTCAGCACCGTGGCATAGCCTTTCCGCGTCTCGCCCTCGAGGAGGACGAAGATGAGGACGATGTCGTCCTTCTTGTCGCCGGTCACATCCTTGGGCAGGGCGACGGCATAGCCGACGCCGGCCTTCCGCTTCTTCGCCTCGGCCGAGATCGCGGCCTGAATGGCGGCCGAGGTGGCTGTCGGCGGCTCCGCCGCGGCAGGGGCCGGGGTGGGAGTGGGTGTGGGTGACGTTGGCGCGCTATCGAAGGTGGAGCCGGCGACCGACGCCCCGGTGGAGGGCTGGCCCGGCGTCGTCGCCGCCGTCTCGCGATGGACGACCTTGATGGCGTTGGTTTCGGCGCAATGGTCGAGGGCCTTGATCACCTGGTCCGAGCCGGCGAGATCCATGGCCTCGGACCTGAGCTTGAGCTGGTTCGAGCCGATGATGACCTTGCCGCCCCTGGCGAAGATCTCATAGAGCTTCTCGCCCTCGGGCGAGGGCAGCGGGGCGCTCATGATCGAGGTCGGGTCATAGGCGGTGCCGGGCAGGCGCAGGGGCGGCCGCTCGTCGACCGAGAAGCCGAAATCCATGCTCGTGCCTTCCTTCACCTGAAGGCCCGGCCGGCCATAAAGGAGACCGCGCCCCTTCTCGCCGAGGATGAGGCCGAAGCGGTCGCCGTTCGGATAGGTCCTGGTCGCGACACAGAGCGCCTCGTTGGTGCCCGGCAGGCGGAAGACATCCAGCGACCAGTCGCCGAGGGCGAAGGTCTCCGCCTGCTGCGGCGCCGCCAGCGGAGCGGGCAGGGGGGCATCCTGGGCGAAGGCCGGGCCACCCGCGACAAGGCAGGCAAGAACAAGCCCGGGGCCGGCGAGACGGGTGGTGGCGCGAAGAAAGGTCAAGATGAGGACTCGCTGGGAAACGGTTTCGATCTGTCGGGAAGCGAGCATAGCCAATATTATGGCACAATCATGTGCCAATCGATGGGGCCTGTCCGGATGGACGGAATTCCGCCGGTTTGATGACATGCGCGAAAACGGGGATTGTGCCGATGGTCACGTGCTTTGGTCTGTGTTGTTCGGTCTCTCGCCGCGGGTTCCTGGCGGTGGCCGCCGCCGGGACCCTGGCCGGCTGCACCACCGTGGGCCGCGGTCTCGAGCCGAATGACGCCGACCTCAACCGCATGGGGCTTCAGGCCTGGTCCAACCTCAAGACCAAGGAAAAACTCTCGGGCAGCGCCAAGGGGCGGGATCAGGTGGCCCGGGTCTCGCGCCGGGTGGTCGATGCCTCGGGCCTTGGGCGGGCCTATAATTGGGAATTCGCCCTGTTCGACGATCCGCAGATCAACGCCTTCGCCCTGCCGGGCGGCAAGGTCGGCGTCTATCAGGGCCTCCTGAACCTCGTCTCCAGCGACGACCAGCTGGCCGCCGTGATCGGCCATGAAGTCACCCACGTCCAGCGCCGCCACGCCGCCCAGCGCATCGGCACCCAGAAGGCCGGCCAGCTCGGTGTCCAGCTCGCCCAGATCGGCCTCGGCATCGGCGGGGTCGAGGGCGCGGACCGGATCGCCGGCCTGATCGGCGCCGGCGTTTCCTATGGCGTCATCCTGCCCTTCTCGCGCGATCAGGAATATGAGGCGGATGCCGGCGGCCTCACCACCATGGCCAGGGCCGGCTACGACCCCAACGCCTCGGTCAGCCTGTGGCAGCGCATGGCGGCCCAGAAGGGCGCCAACGGCAAACCCCTCGAATTCGCCTCGACCCACCCCTCGGACGCCAACCGCATCCAGCGCCTGCGACAGCAGATCCCGGCCGCGATGCCGCTCTACGAGGCGGCCAAGGCGCGGGGGTAGGGGGCGCGCATCGTTCTGCGCGAGATCCCGGCCTTCGCCGGGATGACGATTTAGGGGAGTGAGGCGAAGATAATTTCAGTCGTCGTTCCGGCGCAGGCCGGAACCTCGACCCGGATGAGGCTCGTTCGGCGCTTACTCCGCCGGGGCCTGGGTCTGGAGGGCGAGGGCGTGGAGGTCGCCGTCCATGGCGCCGCGCAGGGCCTTGTAGACCATCTGGTGCTGCTGCACCCGGCTCTTGCCCTTGAAGGCGGCGGAGGTGACCTGGGCGGCGTAATGGTCGCCGTCGCCGCGCAGATCCTCGATCACGACGACGGCACCGGGAAAGGCCGCCTCGATCAGGCTCTTGATCTGTCCCGCTTCCATCGCCATCGCCATCGCTCCTGAATCGTGCCGCGCCAAGCTAGCGCAAGGCCCGGGGGTGGTTCAAACTCAAACCACCTCTTCGCTGATCACCTTGAAGCCCTTGAGGACATGGGCGCCGAAGGTATTGGTCAGGGGCACGTCCGAGGCATCGCGGCCACGGGCGATCAGGATGCGGCCGATGCGCGGCTTGTTGTGGCGGGCATCGACCGTGTACCAGCGCCCGCCCAGATAGACTTCCAGCCAGGCGCTGAAATCATCCGGGTTGGCGTCGCGCGGCACGCCGATGTCGCCCATGTAGCCGGTGCAATAGCGGGTCGGGATATTCATGCAGCGCAGGAAGGCGGCGGCCAGATGGGCGTAGTCGCGGCAGACGCCGACCTTCTCCTGATAGACATCGAAGGCGGATTTGGTCGAGCGCGCCTGCATGTAGTCGAACTTGATGTGACCATGCACGAAGCTGAGGATGGCCTGCACCCGGGGCCAGCCCAGCGGCGTCTTGCCGAACAGGTTCCAGGCGATATCCGACAGTTTGTCGGTCTCGCAGTAACGGCTGCCGAGCAGATAGACGATGGTTTCGTCCGGCAGGTCCTGCACCAGGATCTGCGGCGCGTCGGTCGGGACGACGTCATGCCGGCCGCTGTCGGTGATCGAGGTGCTGCACTTCAGGTTCAGCATCCCGGCCGGGGCCATCAGGCGGGCGCAGCGATTGCCGAAGCCGTCATAGTAATAGTGCACCGGCATCTGGGGCACGGTCTTCAATTCGTCGGGTTCGAGAAGATCGCCCATGCGGGAGGCGTGGACGCTCAGCATGACCACCATCGGCGTGGGGTTGGGCAGAAAATAGCTGATGTCGTAGCCAAGGCGAATCTTCACTGGTCTTCCTTCACAAAGGTCACGGGTGCCTTTCGACAGGGCATCGGTGAAATAAAAACGGCGGGACCGCGATCGGTCCCGCCGTATCGTCAAATCGGATGAAAATCAGTTTGCCATATAACGGGGCAGCCAGCCCTCATATTCGGCACGCAGATCGGCGATGCCTGCTTTGTGCGCACCGTCGACGCTGATGCTGTCGCCGCCGGTGGTGCCGATGACCTGCAACGGCACGCCCGCCGCCTTCGCCTGATCGACGATGCTTTCCACCCGGTCGACCGGAACCGTCATCAGATAACGCCCCTGATCCTCGCCGAACCAGAAGGCGTGCAGGGGCACAGGGGTCTCCGGCGTCGCCAGGGTGGCGCCGATACCGCCCGCCAGGGCCATTTCGGCGATGGCGACCAGAAGCCCGCCGTCCGAGACGTCATGGCAGGTGACGACTTCGCCGTGACGGATCAGGCCGCGCACGAAATCGCCGTTGCGCTTCTCGGCGGCGAGGTCGACCGGCGGCGGCGCGCCGTCTTCCCGGCCCGCGATGTCGCGCAGGTAGATCGAGGCGCCCAGCCAGCCCTCGGTCTCACCGACGAGCAGGATGGTCTCGCTCGTCGCCTTGAAGCGGATCGAGGCGGAGCGGGTGTAGTCTTCCAGAAGGCCGATGCCGCCGATGGCCGGGGTCGGCTGCACGCCGGTGCCCATGGTCTCGTTGTAGAGCGAGACATTGCCCGAGACGACGGGGTAGTCGAGGGCGATGCAGGCCGCCGATATGCCTTCGACGGCGCCGACGAACTGGCCCATGATGTTCGGCCGCTGCGGGTTGCCGAAATTCATGCAGTCGGTGATGGCGAGGGGCAGGCCGCCGGTCGCGGTGATGTTGCGATAGGTCTCGACGACCGCCTGCTTGCCGCCCTCGACCGGATCCGCGAAGCAATAGCGCGGGGTGCAGTCGGTGGTGAGGGCGAGGCCCTTGGTGGCGTGATCGCGCACGCGGACCACGGCGGCATCGCCGCCGGGCCGCACGATGGTGTCGCCGCCGACCAGATGGTCGTATTGCTCGACGATCCAGCGCTTGGAACAGAGGTCGGGCGTGCCCAGCATCTTGATCAGCGTGGCGCCGAGGTCATTGGCCGCCGGGACATCGGCGGCGAGGACCTTCGCCTGTTTCGGCGTCGGCACCCAGGGCCGGTCGTAGAGCGGCGCGTCGTCGGTCAGCGGGGCGACCGGGATGTCGCCCACCACTTCGCCCCGGTGCTTCAGCACGAGGTGGCCGGTGTCGGTCACCTGGCCGATCACGGCGAAGTCGAGGCCCCATTTCTCGAAGATGGCCCGCGCCGCGTCTTCCCGACCCGGCTTCAGGATCATCAGCATCCGCTCCTGCGACTCCGAGAGCATCATCTCGTAGGCCGTCATGTGGGTTTCGCGCTGGGGAACATTGTCGAGGATCAGTTCGAGACCGACGCCGCCCTTCGAGGCCATTTCGACCGAGGAGGAGGTGAGGCCGGCCGCGCCCATGTCCTGGATGGCGACGATGGCGTCGCCGGCCATGAGTTCGAGGCAGGCTTCGAGCAGCAGCTTCTCGACGAAGGGATCGCCGACCTGCACGGTCGGGCGCTTCTCTTCCGATTTCTCGTCGAATTCGGCCGAGGCCATGGTGGCGCCATGGATGCCGTCGCGTCCGGTCTTCGAGCCGACGTAGACCACCGGATTGCCGATGCCCGCCGCCGCCGAATAGAAGATCTTGTCGGTATGGGCGATGCCCACCGTCATGGCGTTGACGAGGATGTTGCCGTCATAGGCGGAATGGAACGTGCATTCGCCGCCGACGTTCGGAATGCCCATGCAATTGCCATAGCCGCCGATACCGGCGACGACGCCGGAGACGAGATGCTTCGTCTTCGGATGCTCGGGCGAGCCGAAGCGCAAGGGATCGAGGATGGCGATCGGCCGCGCGCCCATGGTGAAGACGTCGCGCAGGATGCCGCCGACGCCGGTCGCCGCGCCCTGATAGGGCTCGATGTAACTGGGGTGGTTGTGGCTTTCCATCTTGAAGATGGCGGCGAGGCCGTCGCCGATGTCGACGACGCCGGCATTCTCGCCCGGGCCGCAGATCACCTGCGGGCCCTTGGTCGGCAGTTTCTTCAGATGGATGCGCGAGGATTTGTAGGAACAATGTTCCGACCACATGACCGAGAAGATGCCGAGTTCGGTCAGGTTCGGTTCCCGCCCCATGATGGCGAGAACATGTTCGTATTCGTCGGGGGCGAGGCCATGCTCGGCGACGATTTGGGGCGTGATCTTGGTCATTACGCGAGCGCCTTGGCCAGACTGTCGAACAGGATGGCGCCGTCGGTCCCGCCGACCACCGCCTCCGTCATGTTTTCCGGGTGTGGCATCATGCCGAGCACGTTGCGCTTCTCGTTCAGCACGCCGGCGATGTTGCGGATGGCGCCATTGGGCGAGGCCTCGGGCGTGATCTCGCCCGCCTCGGTGCAGTAACGGAAGGCGACGCGGTCTTCACCCTCGAGGCGGTTCAGCGTCTCTCCGTCGGCGAAGTAATTGCCTTCGGCATGGGCGACGGGCACGCGGATCACCTGGCCCGGCTGATAGCCGCCGGTATAGGCGCTGTTCGTGGTTTCGACCTTCAGGTGCACGTCGCGGCAGACGAAGCGCAGCGAGGCGTTGCGCATCAGGACGCCGGGCACGAGGCCGGTCTCGGCCAGGATCTGGAAGCCGTTGCAGATGCCGATGACATAGCCGCCGCGCGCCGCGTGATCCTTCACCGCCCGCATCACGGGCGAGAGCGAGGCCATGGCGCCGCAGCGCAGGTAATCGCCGTAGGAAAAGCCGCCGGGCAGGACGACGAGATCGGTGCCCGCGGGCAGCTCGGTGTCACCGTGCCAGACATAGGCCGGATTGGTATAGGAGGCTCGCTTGAGGGCGAGGGCGACATCCCGTTCGCGATTCGAGCCGGGGAAGACGACGACGGCCGCCTTCATCTCAGAGCAACTCGATCGTGTAGTTCTCGATCACGGTGTTGGCGAGCAGCTTCTCGCACATCGCCTTGACCTGTTCCCTGGCCTTGCCGGCGTCGGTTTCGGCCAGTTCGAGTTCGAGGAACTTGCCCTGGCGCACATCCTCGACCCCGCCGAAGCCGAGGGAGCCGAGGGCATGGGCGATCGCCTTGCCTTGGGGGTCGAGAACGCCATGTTTCAGGGTGACGTGGACGCGGGCTTTCACGGGATCACCTATCGAAGATCACATCGAACAATCTGGATGCGTCATCCCGGCTTAGGCCGGGATCTTTCGACGATACGGCTGAAAGTCCCGTCCCGGCGAGATTCCGGCCTTCGCCGGAATGACGCGAATATTGTGGGATGCAGAGGTTACTGCATCACCTCGGGGCCCTTCATGTCGCGCGGGCCGCCTTCCGGCAGGATCCCCAGGCGACGGGCGACTTCCTGATAGGCCTCGGCGGTGCCGCCGAGATCGCGACGGAAGCGGTCCTTGTCCAGCTTCTCGTTGGTGCGGATGTCCCACAGGCGGCAATTGTCCGGGCTGATCTCGTCGGCGAGGATGATGCGCATCTCGTCGTTCTGCCACAGGCGGCCGAATTCCATCTTGAAGTCGACAAGACGGATGCCGACGCCGAGGAACAGGCCGACCAGGAAATCATTGACGCGCAGCGCCAGCGCCAGAATGTCGTCGATGTCCTGGGGCGAGGCCCAGCCGAAGGCGGTGATATGCTCTTCGGTCACCATCGGATCGTTCAGCTCGTCGGCCTTGTAGAAGAACTCGACGATCGAACGCGGCAGCTGGGTGCCCTCGGGAATGCCGAGCCGGGTCGACAGCGAGCCGGCGGCGACATTCCGCACGACGACTTCAAGGGGGATGATCTCCACTTCCTTGATCAACTGTTCGCGCATGTTCAGCCGGCGGATGAAATGCGTCGGAACACCGATCTCGTTGAGGAGAGTCATGAGATATTCGGAGATGCGGTTGTTGATCACGCCCTTGCCCGTGACCGTGCCCTTCTTCTGATTGTTGAAGGCGGTTGCATCGTCCTTGAAATACTGCACCAGGGTGCCAGGCTCGGGACCTTCGTAAAGGATCTTGGCCTTGCCCTCGTAGATCTGCTTGCGGCGGCTCATGAGTGATATGGTCCTCTGGCGGGGCCGGGCGGCCTCTGGCCAGTCGAAAAACGAAGCCGGCGCGGTCAAGCCCCCTCGGGCTCCGCGCGAAGCGGGACCATACAGGAGGGCGCCGACATAAACAATGCGGCGATCATCCTGTTTTCGGCAGGTCGACAACCCTTGCCAAGCAAGGGTCGGATCGCCTTATATCCGCGCAATGCACCCGTTATTGCCGAGGGATCACCAATGGCCAGCTTCAATGACCGCGAAAAGAGCTTCGAGGCCAAGTTCGCCCACGACGAGGAAAAGCGTTTCCGCGCCGTCGCGCGCCGCAACAAACTTCTTGGCCTCTGGGCTGCGGAGAAGCTGGGCCTGTCGGGCGAGGCCGCCGATGCCTATGCCAAGGAAGTCGTGATCGCCGATTTCGTCGAAGCCGGCGACGAGGACGTGATCCGCAAGGTCCTGACCGATTTCATCGCCAAGGGCATCGTGCTGACCGATCGCCATATCCGCATGGAAATCGAATCGCTGAACAACAAGGTCCTGGCCGAAATCGAATGACCGGCGGCCACGCCAAGATTTCGGTCGAGGCGCCCGATCAGCCGGAAGTCCTGCCGCTGATTCGGGCCCTCGATGCCTTCCACAGCGAACTCTATCCCGCCGAGAGCAATCATTTCCTCGATGTCGAGGCCATGATGCAGCCGAATGTCACCTTCGTGGTCGTCCGGCTGGAAGGCATGGCGGTCGGCTGCGGCGCGCTGGTGCGCGACCCAGGCGGCTTCGCTGAAATCAAGCGCATGTATCTGGCGCCCGCGGCCCGGGGCCGGGGCCTTGGCCGGCACCTGCTGCAATTCCTGCTGAGCTGCGCCGATGACGAGGGGCTGACCCCGGTCCGGCTCGAAACCGGCATCCGCAACGGCGAAGCGCTCAGTCTCTACCGCTCGCTCGGCTTCGTCGAACGCGGTCCCTTCGGCGCCTATGACGCCGATCCCAACAGCATCTTCATGGAACGCCGGGTGCTTTTGCGCTGATGCGATCCGCCTTGGCGGATGTGTCTGCCCGAATGGCGGAAGGCCTTGGCCTGCGCCGGAACGACGACGTTCAGTAGAAAATCACGCCGGAGAAAGCGAGGCCGGTAAACAGCCTCAGCGGACGGATTCGTCGGCGAAGATCACGACGCCGGTGGCGCCGCCGGCACCGCCCGAATAAACCGCCTGCACCAGGCGAAGCTCGCGCTTCTTCTGTTGCGGCTGGGGCGCGGCGACTGGCGCGGCCGGAGCGGCGGCGGTGGTCGTGGCGGCGGTGGCGGGGACGGGGGCGGCGAGGGGGCGCATGATCGGGCTCGATGGTTGGCTGACGTGATCGTCACGGAGATAATGCCGCGTCGCCGGGTTTTGATCCGTGTCGATCATCACACCTTCGTCGGTGTTGCGGAAAAGTGACAATGACATGCGCCGGGACATGCGCCGGCCGCAAGGGGCCGTGCAGTTGGGCCGTCTATTCCGACTGTTTCGCTCGGCTATCATCACGGACATGACCGACCTTTCGATCGAGCGGCCCCGGGCGGGCCAGGGGCTGTTCCTCGCGATGGCCATCGGCTGCGGCATCGCCGTCGCCAACCTCTATTACAATCAGCCCTTGCTGGCGCTGATGGCGACCGATCTCGGGGTCTCCCCGGCGTCGATCGGCCTGGTGCCGACGGCGACCCAGATCGGCTACGCCCTCGGGCTGCTGTTCCTGGTGCCGCTGGGCGACATGTTCGACCGGCGGCGCCTGATTCTGCTGCAATCGGTCGTGCTGGGCCTTGCCCTCGCGGTCATGGCGGTGGCGCCCGGTTTCGGGGTGGTCATCGCGGCCTCGGTCGTCATCGGCATCGCCGCGACCATCGCCCAGCAGATCATTCCCTTCGCCGCCGCCCTCGCCGACGATGGCAACCGGGGCCGGGTGCTCGGCCTCGTCATGGCCGGGCTGCTCGGCGGCATCCTGCTGGCCCGGACTTTTTCCGGCTTCGTTGGCGAATATTTCGGCTGGCGGGCGACCTATGTCGCCGCCGTCGCTTTGACCCTCGGCCTTGGCCTGATGTCGGCGCGGGTCCTGCCGCGTGGCCTCCCGCCCGGCGGGCGGGGCCTCGGCTATGGCGCCCTGATGGCATCGCTGGTCGATGTCGCGCGGCGTCATCCGCTGCTGGTGAAATCGTCGCTGGTGCAGGCCTGTCAGTTCGCCTGTTTCTCCGCCTTCTGGTCGACCCTCGCGCTTTATCTCGAAGGGCCGGAATTTCATCTGGGCGCGGATGTCGCCGGTCTGTTCGGCGCGCTCGCCGTGGTCGGCGTCCTGGCGGCGCCGCTGGCCGGGCGCCTGTCGGATCGGCGGGGGCCGTCCCTGGTCATCACCGTCGGCCTCGTCTGCGTCGCGGCCTGTTTCCTCGGCTTCGCCGTGCTGCCCGGCCTTGCCGTGCTGATCGTCGGCGTCGTGCTATTCGATTTCGGCGTGCAGCTGTCGATGGTCGCCCATCAGGCCCGGATCTTCGCGCTGGAACCCGCGGCGCGCAGCCGGATCAACACCGTCTTCATGACCAGCCTGTTCACCGCGGGCGCGATTTCCTCGACGGTCGCCAGCGCCGCTTTCGCCGCGGGCGGCTGGGTCATGGTCGCGCTGTTCGGTCTCGGCATGTCGCTCCTCGGCTTGCTCATTCACCTGTTCTGGCGGCCGGCCGAGGCGAGCTAGGGGCCGACCACCGCCAGCAACCGGTCGAGGGCGGCGGTGCGATTGTCGGCCCGGGCCAGGAACAGGAAGGGCCCCGCCGGCCCCGCCAGGATCCGCCGGCCGCTGCCCGCCGCCGGCAGGGCGCCGCCGGCCACGGTGAAACGGGCGATCATCGGTTGGCCCGGCGCGGCGCTGCCGGCATCCAGCGCCCGGTCGAGAAATTCCGCATCCTGCACCAGCACGGCGCCCCGATCGGCCAGCGGCTGGAACAGGCGCTCGTGCAGCTCGGGATAGATGCCGCGCGGAAAGACGCCGACCCGGCGCCCCGCCAGCGCCCCCGGCTCCAGCAGGCCACCCGATGCCGCCAGCGGATCATCCTCGGGCATCAGCAACTCGACAGCGAGATGGCAGAGGGTGCGGACGATCAGGCCCGGCGGCACCTGCCAGCCGATGCCGAAGGTGGCATCCAGCTCGCCGGCCAGCACGCGCTCGATCAGCACCGGCGTCCAGCCGATGTCGATTTCCAGCGCGGTCCCGGGATATTGCGCGACGAAGCCCGAAATGATGCGCGCGCGGGCGGGAATGCGCGCGCTATAGGGCGGGGCACCGATGCGCAGGCGGCCCCCGGCATCCCGGCCCAGCGCGCGGGCGATGCCGGTGGCGGCCTCGACCGCGCTCGCCACCGCGCGGGCGGCGTCGAGAAAGCCGCGCCCCCGCGCGGTCAGTTCGATGCTGCGGGTGGTGCGCTCGAACAGGGCGAAGCCCAACTGCTCCTCGAGCTGGCGGATGCGGCGGGACAGCCAGGGCTGGGCGATGCCGAGGCGGCGGGCGGCCCGGGTGAAGGACATGTCCTCGGCGACGGCGACGAAATGCAGCACGGCCTTGATGTCGAAATGCACCGTCTCTCCCCGTCGCGTTTTTCAGGATGATATAGACGGTTTTCGTCTGAAACGACCGAATTCCGTATTGGACGGCCAAGGCCCCGCGCGGCTTCATGGGCAAAAACAAGCGGAGGAGAGACCCATGACGACCCCGGCCCCCCGGATGCTGGAAGGGATTCGCATCGTCGACCTGACCTCGATCGTCTTCGGCCCCTATTGCACCCAGACCCTCGCCGACATGGGCGCCGATGTGATCAAGGTGGAGCCGCCCACGGGCGACCTGTTCCGCATCGCCGGCCAGCCGCCGAAGACGCCGCTGATGGGCGCCTGTCACATGACCCTGAACCGGGGCAAGCGCTCGATCGTCCTCGATCTCAAGAACGAGGCGGATGCCGCCACCATGCGGGCGCTGATCGCGGGCGCCGATGTCTTCATCCACAATGTCCGGGGCAAGGCGATCGAGCGGCTGGGCTTCGGCTATGCCGCGATGAAGGCGCTGAAGCCCGATCTCGTCTATGTCCATTGCGTCGGCTTCGGCTCGGACGGCCCCTATGCCGATCTCCAGGCCTATGACGACGTGATCCAGGCGGCGACCGGCACGGCGACCCTGCTGCCCCGGGTCGACGGCAATCCGGCGCCGCGCTACCTGCCGTCGCTGATCGCCGACAAGGTGGCGGGGCTGCACGGCGTCTATGCCGTTCTCGCCGCCATCGTCCACCGGCTGCGCACCGGCGAGGGCCAGCAGGTCGAGGTGCCGATGTTCGAGGCCTTCACCCAGTTCATGCTGGAGGAACATCTGTTCGGCGCCGTGTTCGAGCCGCCGACCGGCCCCGTCGGCTATCCCCGGCAGATCGATCCCGACCGCCAGCCCTTCCCGACCAGCGACGGCCATCTCTCCATCGTGCCCTATACCGACGAGACCACCCGTGTCGTGCTCCGCCTCGTCGGCCGGGATGATTTGCTGACGCGGCAGCCGCTGGATACCCCGATGGGCCGGGCGCTGAACCCGGCCCTCGTCTATGGCGCGATCCGCGAGGCGACCCCGGCGAAGACCAATGCCGAATGGCTGGCGATCTTCCACGGCGCCGGCATTCCGGCCATGCCGGTGCGCGATCTGGCCGACATCAAGGACGACCCGCACCTGAAGGCGACCGGTTTCTTCAGGACGCGCGAACACCCCTCGGAAGGGACCTATGTCGAAATGCGCCCGCCCGTCCGCTTTGCGGCGGCGAGGGCGCGCGATATTCGCCCCGCACCCCGCCTTGGCGAGCATGGCGACGAAATCCGGGCCGAAATCGCCACCCCCGCCGCGGGTGGTTGAGCAAGCCCGCGTCGGCGCGCTACAACATCCGGACGACCGAGCCGGAAACCGGCCATCAGGGGAGAGAGACGTGAAATTGTATCATTGTGCCGGGGCGCGTTCCTTCCGGCCGCTGTGGGCGCTCGAGGAAATGGGGCTCGACTTCGAGTTCGAGCTGATGGATTTCCCGCCGCGCTTTTCCCGCCCGGGCTATCTCGACATCAATCCGCTGGGCACGGTGCCGGCCTTTACCGATGGCCCGCTGCTGATGACGGAATCGAGCGCGATCTGTCATTACCTCGGCACGAAATACGGCCCGACCGATCTCGTCGTCGGCGTGGACGAGCCGGACTACGGCCGCTATCTCAATTTCCTGCATATGTCGGATGCGACGCTGACCTTCCCGCAGACCATCGTCCTGCGCTACACAGCGCTGGAGCCGGAAGAACGCCGCCTGCCCCAGGCGGCGGCCGATTATGCCCAATGGTTCGCGTCCCGCCTGCGTGGCGCGCTGAAGCTGATGGGCCCCGAATTCGCCTGCGCCGGGCGCTTCACCATGGCCGATATCGCCATCGGCTATGCCGTCAAACTGGCCGGCCTGATCGGCCTCGACCAGGCCCTGACGCCGGAAGCAAAGGCCTATTACGCCCGCGTCACCGACCGTCCGGCCTTCGCACGGGCCGAAGCGCGGGAGGGCGGCCGGGCCATCGGCACCTGAGCGGGGCATGGACGACATGTCGCGGGGTCGCAACTTTTAATCATCTATCGTCGTTGGACATGACCTGTGGGTAGTCCTATAGTCGCATTGCCTTTCCATCACTGGAGGTCGGCAAATGACGTCTTTTCCCGCGACAGTCGATCTGGCCGATGTCGATGGCGATCAGGTGGCCCGGCTCGAGTCTGGCGGCGTTCGTTGGTATTTCTATGATATGGCCGTGGGGGACATTAACGGCGACGGCCTCAATGACATCGTCATTGCGAAAGGGTCAGGGACGACGGTCAGTCTGGGGCAGTGGGGGCCTCTACAGCCAGTCCAAGTGGTGGACGATGGCTTCCCTTCCAGTAATACTGATTGGCTTCCCAGTAATGGCTACGTTTGGTCAATCTATCCGGTCGGGCTCGGCGATATAAACGGCGACGGTTTCGGGGATTTCGACAGCCATACGGCCTTCTATACTCTCACCTATTACTATTATGAGCTGGATTCGTGGTGGGAAGAGGAAGAATTCAATGCCGCCGACATCCGTTTTGGCGGCAGTGACGGGGCCGTCAGTGGGGCGCTGATCCAGAGCTACAACATGAACGGGCCGTATCTCGACGCTGTCGGCGACGTCAACGGCGACGGTTTCGACGATGTCTGGGTCAATGACCTGTCCGCCGAGTCGCCCGGCAGTTTCAGCCACGTCGTTTTCGGCAGCCCGACGGGCATTCCGGCCAATGCCAATTCGCCGGCCGCACCCGGGCTCAGCTTCACCGGGGGAACGGCGTCGGTGGCCGGCGCGCTCGGTGACGTCAATGGCGACGGCATGGCCGATCTGTTGGTTTCGGCCAGCAGCGGCGGCAACGCCGGCCTCGCGGTCGTGTTCGGCCGCTCCGATCTCGCGACCCAGGCCTTCGATATCAGTACGCTCGACGGTACGAACGGCTTCTGGCTACCGGGGGCGGGCAGCGCGACATCGGTCGGCGATGTCAATGGCGACGGTATGGACGATATCGCGGTCGGCTTGTCGGGGCGCGCCTCCGGCGATCCCTTCTATGTCGTCTATGGCCGGGCCGATGCACCCGCCAGTTTCGATGCCGCGACGGTGGATGGCGTGAACGGCTTCCGGCTGCTGGGTGTCGATGGCGCGGTCGGCGCGGTCGGCGACATCAACGGCGACGGCCGTGACGACCTGCTCGTCGGCATCGTCTATCCGGCCAAGGACTATGTGATCTTCATGCCGGCCGACGTCGGTGCCGAAGGTCTCGACGCCGGTAGCGTCGATGGTGACAACGGCTTCCAGATCGTCTCCGACGGTGCCGATATCGCCGGGTGGAACATTGTCCCGGCGGGTGACGTCAACGGCGACGGCATCGACGACATAGCCATTGGCGGCGGGAACGCCGTTGACCTCATCCTGGGTCATGCCGGTTCCGCTGTGAACCGGGTGGGGACCTCTGCGCGGGAACACATCACCGGTAGCCTAGAGGCCGACATCCTGAACGGCGCCGGCGGCAACGATCTTCTGCGCGGGCTGGACGGGGACGACCTGCTGATCGGCGGATCGGGCGGCGACATCCTGTCGGGGGGTGAGGGGATCGACACGGCCAGCTTCGCGACAGGCTCCCATGGCGTGGTGGTCGATCTGGTGGCCGGCACCGCATCGGGCCGGGGCCTTGGCAATGATACGCTGATCAGCATCGAGAATGTCGTCGGCAGCACGGGCGACGACGATATCGCCGGCACCAACGGCGCCAACCGCATCGATGGCAATCTTGGCGCCGACCGCATGGTGGGCGGTGGCGGCGATGACTTCTATGTCGTCGACAATGTCGGCGACCAGGTGGTCGAAGGCCGCAACCAGGGTCACGACGCGGTCGAGACCAGCCTGGCGGACTATGTCCTGGCGCCGCATGTCGAGGATCTGACCTTTGTCGGCAGTGGCGATTTCCGGGGGACCGGCAATACGCTGGCCAATGTCATTATCGGCGCCGCCGGCAACGACGTGCTGAACGGCAGTCTCGGCGGGGATACAATGCGCGGCGGCGCGGGCGACGATCTCTATATCGTCGATCAGGGCGGCGATATCGTCGAGGAGAGCGCGGACAGCGGCTTCGACACCGTCCACACGGAGTGGAGCTACACGCTGACCGATCATGTCGAGGCGCTCGTGCTGCGCGGCACGGCCGCCTCGTCGGGGACCGGCAACGACATCGCCAACGCCCTGACTGGCAACGGCGCGGACAATGTCCTGAGCGGCCTTGGTGGCGACGACACGCTGACGGGCAAGGCCGGGGCCGACAGGCTGCTGGGCGACGACGGTAACGACATGCTCAACGGCGGCAGCGGCGACGACGTCCTGCGCGGCGGGCTGGGCGACGATACCTATGTCGTCGATACCCAGGGCGATCAGCTTTCCGAAGCCAATGGGGGTGGCCTCGATACGGTGCGCACCACCATCTCCTTCACCCTGGGCTCGGGCTTCGAGAATCTGACCATCCTTACGTCGCAGGCGGTGGACGGCACCGGCAACAGTGCCGCTAATGTGCTGATCGGCGGCAATGGCGCCAATGTCCTCGCGGGCCTCCGCGGCAGCGACACGCTGACCGGGGCCGGCGGCGCGGATATATTCGTGTTCGGCACCGGCTTCGGCCAGGACCGGATCACGGATTTCGCGTCCAGTGACATGATCAGCTTCGAGGACGGGCTGTTCACCGATTTCGCCGACGTGCTGGCTCATGCCACGCAGGTCGGGGCCGATATCGTGATCGCCTGGAGCGCCGGCAACACGATCACGATCGACGAGTACCTGCTGACGAAGTTGAACGCGGGCGATTTCCTGTTCGCATGACGCGCGCGGCGACAGGTAGTAACCGTATTCTCAAAGGGAGCAAGGGCGCCATGTCGCCGGAACGCAACCTTTAATATTCATCGCAGTGCTGACACGGCTTTTGCGTAATCCTTGGGTCGCGTTACCTTTCTCTCTTCGGGGGTAGGCAAAATGACGTCCTTTACCGCGACAATCGATCTGGCCGAACTCGACGGAGATCTGGTGCTCCGTCTCGACGGGGGCGCTGATCGGGACAGGTTCGGCGAATTCGTCGGTGCTCTGGGGGACGTCAACGGCGACGGTGTCGCTGATCTCGCCATCGCGGCGTCGGGCGAGACGACGGTCTGGCTGGGGCAATGGGGTCCCTTCGATCCCGCGCAGACCGTTGGCCGTTCCTTCCGCTTCGACGACGCGGCGTCCTGGGTGCCGGGTGATGCCTCGATCTGGGCCGTCTACCCGACCGGAATCGGCGACATCAACGGCGATGGCTTCGCGGATTTCGACAATCACGTCTACTTCCAAAACACCATCACGCACTATTATGAGTATGGGGATTCCTGGGAAGAGTGGCGGTACTACGATTATGCCGACATCCGCTACGGCGGCGACGACCGGGCAACGACCGGCGCGCATTTCGGGGATTCCGGATCGGGCGGCTCCGACAAGCTGTATCTGGAGGGCGTGGGCGACGTCAACGGGGACGGCTTTGACGATGTCTGGGTTACCGCCTATTCCCGCGGGTCGCCGGGCAACATAAGCCGTGTCGTCTTCGGCAGCCCCACGGGCATTCCGGACAATGCCAATTCTCCGGGGGCGCCCGGGCTCGATTTCACGGGGGGGACGGCCAGCGTGGTCGATGCCGCTGGCGACTTCAACGGCGACGGGATCGCCGATCTGGTGATTTCGGCCAGCAGCGGCGATAATTCTGGCATCGCCGTGATTTTCGGCCGGTCCGATCTCGCGACCCAAGCCTTCGATATCAGCACCCTCGACGGCACGAACGGTCTCTGGTTGCCGGGGGCTGGCAGCGCCCGGTCGGTCGGCGACGTCAACGGCGACGGGATGGATGACATCGTCGTCGCCTTGTCGGGGCACGTCCCTGGCGATCCCTTCTATGTCGTCTATGGCCGAGCCGACGCGCCCGCCAGTTTCGATGCCGCGACGGTGGACGGCGAAGATGGCTTCCTTCTGCTCGGTGTCGATGGCGAGGTGGGCGCGGTCGGTGACATCAACGGCGACGGGCGTGACGACCTGCTCGTCGGCATCGTCTATGCGGCGATGGACTATGTGATCTTCGCGCCAGCCGACGTCGGCGGCGCGGGTCTTGACGTCAGCAACGTCGATGGTGACAACGGCTTCCAGATCGTGGCGGCCGGCGTCGATATCTACGGCGGGGACATTGTTCCGGCGGGTGACGTCAACGGCGACGGGATCGACGACATTGCCGTCGGCCGGGGGGGCGAGAATGCCGTCCACATCATCCTGGGTCATGCCGCGTCGGCCGTGAACTGGGTGGGGACTGCGGCGGCAGAGCACCATACCGGCAGCCTGGAAAGCGATGTCCTGAACGGCGCCGGCGGCAACGATCTTCTGCGCGGGCTGGACGGGGACGATCTGCTGATCGGCGGGTCGGGCGGCGACATCCTGTCGGGTGGTGAGGGGATCGACACGGCCAGCTTCGCGACAGGCTCCCATGGCGTGGTGGTCGATCTGGTGGCCGGCACCGCGTCGGGCCGGGGTCTTGGCAATGATACGCTGATCAGCATCGCGAATGTCGTCGGCAGCACGGGCGACGACGATATCGCCGGCACCGATGGCGCCAACCGCATCGATGGCAATCTTGGCGCCGACCGCATGGTGGGGCGCCTCGGCGACGATACCTATGTCGTCGACCATGTGGGCGACGTGGTGGTGGAAAGCCGCGATCAGGGCATCGACACGATCGAGACCACGCTGGCGGCCTATGCGCTGGCGGCCGATCTCGAAAACCTGACCTACACGGGCACGGGCGATTTCACGGCGACCGGCAATACGCTGGCCAATGTCATCATCGGCGGCGCCGGCAACGACGAACTGAACGGCGGGCGCGGCAGCGACACGCTGCGCGGCGGCGCGGGCGACGATCGCTATGTCGTCGATCATCCGGGCGATAGCGTCGAGGAGGGGGCCGACGGCGGTTTCGACACGGTCGAGACGACGCTGAACTATACATTGGGCGACAATGTCGACGGACTGCTGCTGCGCGGCACGGCCGCCCTGTCGGGGACCGGCAACGCCCTTGCCAACGCGCTGACCGGCAATGGCGCCGACAATACGCTGAGCGGTCTTGGTGGCGACGACACGCTGCTGGGCAAGGCCGGCAACGACAAGCTGCTGGGCGGCGACAACAACGACCGGCTGGACGGCGGCACGGGGGACGATACCTTACGCGGCGGGCTGGGTGACGATACCTATGTCGTCGATTCCGCGGGCGACCTTCTCTCGGAAGCCAATGGCGGTGGCCTGGATACGGTGCAGTCCAGCGTGTCCTTCGTCCTGGGCTCGGGCTTCGAGAATCTGGCCATCGTTACCTCGCAGGCGGTGAACGGCACCGGCAGCAGCGCGAACAACATTCTGATTGGCGGCAATGGCGCCAATATCCTGACCGGCCTGCGCGGCAACGACACGCTGACCGGGGCCGGCGGCGCGGATATCTTCCAATTCGGTGTCGGCTTTGGTCAGGACCGGATCACGGATTTCGCGTCCAGTGACGTGATCGGCTTCGTGGACGGATTGTTCACCGATTTTGCCGAAGTGCTGGATCATGCCACGCAGGTCGGGGCCGATATCGTGATCGCCTGGAGCACCGGCAACACGATCACGATCGACGATTATCTGCTCGAGAAATTGAACGCCGCCGATTTCCTGTTCGCGTAGTCTGCTTCCCTTGTCGCCACCATCGCCCCGGGGGAACAGATGTCAGCCTTCCCGTCGATCCTCGACCTTGCCGGCCTCGATGGCGACGATGGCTTTCGCCTCGTCGCCCGGGCGGGGGATGCGCCGCTCGGCAATGCCGTGGCCGCGCTCGGCGACGTCAATGGCGATGGTCTCGGCGATCTGCTGATCGGCTCGGCCGGTTATGACGGCCTGATCCGTGGCGGCCGGATCGTGCTGGGCCAATGGGGTCCCTTCGCGGCGGCCCATGGCGATTACCGGATCTTCCGGTTCGATGACGGCAAGGCCGGACTGCCCCCGGACGCCGAAGCCTTCGAGAACTGGACCGTCGGTATCGGCGACGTCAACGGCGACGGTCTCGCCGATTTCGCCAATACCCTGCGCTACAAGACCGAATGGTGGTACGGCGATCCCGACGACTTCGACTCGGTGAAATATGTGCGGGGCTTCGACGCCACGGAAGTCCAGTATGGCGGGGCAACGCGGGCCGTCGCGGGCGACCGTTTCGAGAATAACGCGCTCGGTTATGACGGCAGTTCGGTCGAGGTCGACGAATTGTGGCTGTCGGCGGTGGGCGACATCAATGGCGACGGCTTCGACGATGTCGCGGTCGAAGGTCACGGGATCAACGTCGATTACCGCTTCTCCGACAGTGGTGCCACCTTCCGCAAGGTCGTCTTCGGCAGCGCCACGGGCATTCCGCCCAACACCGGCCACGACACGGCCATCAGTCTCAAGTTCGCCGGAGCACCGGTCATCTCCATCCGGTCGGCCGGCGATTTCAACGGCGACGGGATCGGCGACCTCACGGTCGATACCGGCGCCAGCACCTATGTGGTCTTCGGTCGTCCCGACCTGCCGGACACGCTGAACCTCATCGCGCTCGACGGCACCAATGGCTTCAAGCTGAACGGTGCCCGGGCATCCTGGTCGGTCGGCGACCTCAATGGCGATGGCCTGGGAGATGTCGCCGTCAGCATCAGCGGCGGGTCGGGGGTGACGGCCGGCGTCTATGTCATCTACGGCCGCGCGGTCAATCCGGGCGCCATCGATCCGACCCAGGTCGACGGCGGCAATGGCTTTCGCATCACCGGCAGCGTGAGCGCCGTGGTGGCCGCCGGTGATGTCAATGGCGACGGGCGGGGCGATCTGATCGTCAACGACCGCTACGTCGTCTTCGGGCCGCCCGGCGGGGGCACCGCCGGGATTGAAGTCTCCAGCCTGGACAGTCTCGACGGCAGCGACGGTTTCAAGATCGTCGCCACGGACCTCGACGCGCGGCGGTGGAGCGCCAAGGCGGCGGGCGACATCAATGGCGACGGGATCGACGATATAGCCGTCGATGTCGTTGTCCCGGGCGGAAACGTCATAAACATCATCCTCGGTCGGCCGTCCGGGCCGGCGCAGAACTGGCTGGGCACCTCGGCCCGCGAGCATCATGTGGGCAGCCCCGGGAACGACGTCCTGAACGGCGCGGGCGGCAACGATTATCTGCAGGGCTTCGGCGGCGACGATCTGCTGATCGGCGGGTCTGGCGGCGACATCCTCGACGGCGGCGAAGGACAGGACACGGCCAGTTTCGCCGGCGGCCTGCGTGGCGTCGTCGTCGACCTTCTGACCGGGACGGCGACCGGCCCCAGCCTCGGCAACGACACGCTGATCAGGATCGAGAATGTCATCGGCACGGCGGGCGACGACGATATATCCGGCACCGGCGGCGACAACCGCTTCGACGGCGGTCTGGGCGCCGACCGCATGGTGGGGCGCCTCGGCAATGACACCTATGTCGTCGACAACGCGGGCGATCAGGTGGTGGAAAGTCGGAACCAGGGCGTCGACAGCGTGGAGACGGTGCTGGCGACTTATGCCCTGGCGGCCGATATCGAGAACCTGACCTTCAGGGGCACGGGCGATTTCCACGCGACCGGCAACAAGCTGGCCAATGTCATCATTGGCGGCGCCGGCAACGATGAGCTGAACGGCGGGCGCGGCGCCGACACGCTGCGCGGCGGCGCGGGCGACGATACCTATGTCGTCGACCACACCGGCGATGTGGTCGACGAGGCCGGCGGCTCGGGCATCGACACGATCGAGACGACGCTGAACACCACCCTGGGGGCGGGACTCGAAAATCTGGTGCTGCGGGGCACGGGGGCGATTTCCGGCACCGGCAACGAATTCGACAATGTCATGACCGGCAATACCGGCGACAACACCCTGATCGGCCTCGGCGGCAACGACACGCTGACCGGCGGCAATGGCGACGACAAGCTGCTGGGCGGCGACGGCGACGACGTGCTGAGCGGCGGCATCTCCCAATTCGGCGACCGGGACATCCTGCGCGGCGGCCTTGGCAATGACACCTATATCGTGTTCGACGGCAACGACACGGTGAGCGAGGCGGACGGCGGCGGTATCGACACGGTCCGCGTCGTCTCGGGCGTCGGCTATACCCTGACCTCCGGCGTCGAGAATCTGGTCGCGGTGTCGAGTTTCGGTCCGCTGATCGGCAACAGCCTCGACAATGTGATCACCGCCAGCAGCCGGGGCTATAGCGAAACGATCAACGGGATGCGCGGCAACGACACGCTGAGCGGCCGCGGCGGGGCCGATGTTTTCGTCTTCGGCTCGGGCTTCGGCCGGGACCGGATCACGGATTTCGCGACGGAAGACACGATCAGGTTCGAGGATGGCCTGTTCGATGATTTCGCCGATGTGATGGCCCACGCGGTCCAGGTGAATTCGCAGGTGGTCATCACCTGGAGCGCGGGCAACACGATCACGCTCGACCGCTACCAGCTGAGCAAGCTGGCGGCCGACGATTTCCTCTTCGCGTGATCGGTGCGGTCACGCCGCGCCGAAGACGCGGCGGAAGATCGTGTCGACATGCTTGGTGTGATAGTCGAGGTTGAACAGACCCTCGAGTTCCGCATCCGAGAGGGCGGAGGTCACCTTGGGATCGGCCTTCAGGAAGTCGAGGAAGGCGCCTTCGCCGCGCCATACCCGCATCGCGTTTTCCTGCACGATCCGATAGCTGTCCTCGCGCGAGACGCCCTTCTGGGTCAGGGCCAGCAGCACGCGCTGGGAATGCACCACGCCGCCCAGGCGGTCGAGGTTGCGCTGCATGTTCTCGGGATAGATCACCAGCCCGTCCATCATCGAGGCGAGGCGCGCCAGCGCGAAATCGAGATGCACGGTGGCGTCCGGGCCGATGCCGCGCTCGACCGAGGAATGGGAGATATCCCGCTCGTGCCACAGGGCGACATTCTCGAAGGCCGGCGTCGCGGC
Organism: Zavarzinia sp.; assembly: GCA_025869435.1. Classification (GTDB taxonomy): domain Bacteria; phylum Pseudomonadota; class Alphaproteobacteria; order Zavarziniales; family Zavarziniaceae; genus Zavarzinia. The sequence goes on along the minus strand of JAOZVS010000009.1, from coordinate 38,263 downwards.
CGAGCGGACGAGACGGGCGAGGCCGGTCAGGTTTTCCGACAGCACGGGGTTGCGCTTGTGCGGCATGGCCGACGAGCCCTTCTGACCCTTGGTGAAGGCTTCCTCGGCCTCCAGCACTTCGGTGCGCTGCAGGTGGCGGACCTCGGTCGCCAGTCGCTCGATCGACGAGGCGACGACGGCGAGGGCGGCGAAGAAGGCGGCATGGCGGTCGCGCGGGATGACCTGGGTCGAGACCGGCTCGATCTCGAGGCCCATCTTCGCGGCGACATATTCCTCGACGCTGGGATCGACATTGGCGAAAGTGCCGACCGCGCCCGAAATGGCGCAGGTGGCGATTTCCTTGCGCGCGGTGACGAGGCGCTCGCGGCCACGGGCGAATTCGGCATAGGCCTGCGCCATCTTCAGGCCGAAGGTGGTCGGCTCGGCATGGATGCCGTGGCTGCGGCCGATGCAGACGGTATATTTATGCTCGAAGGCGCGGCGCTTGATCACGGCGAGCAGGGCATCGACATCCTCGATCAGGATATCGGCGGCGCGGGCGAGCTGGACCGCCAGACAGGTATCGAGCACGTCCGACGAGGTCATGCCCTGATGCATGAAGCGGGCTTCCGGCCCGACATGCTCGGAAACCGAGGTCAGGAAGGCGATGACATCGTGTTTCACCTCGCGTTCGATCTCGTCGATACGCTCGACATTGAAGGCGCCGCGCTCCCAGATCGCCTTGGCCGCGTCGGCCGGCACGATGCCGAGGCCGACCATGGCGTCGGCGGCATGGGCTTCGATCTCGAACCAGATGCGGAAACGCGCCTCCGGGGTCCAGAGATCGGCCATCTTTGCGCGGGAGTAGCGGGGGATCATGGTGCTGTGCCTGACTGGATAAGCGGGATGGCCCGTCAATAGAAGCGGGCGCCGGTCATGGCAAGTGCGTTTTCCACCGTCCGATGTTGCGGTGCGGTAAAAGCGGCTGCTAGACTTGCGCCATGGTTGCCTTGCTTGCCGATCCCCCGCTGGCCTCGCGTCTCGAGGCTGCCTTCGCCCGCCAGCCCTTCGTGGCCTTGCTGGGCATTCGCCTCACGCTGGTCGAGCCGGGCCATGTGGTGATGGAAATGCCGCCCGGGCCGCAGCTGATGCAGCAGATGGGCGCGCTGCACGCCGGGGCGACGACGACACTGGCGGATACGGCGGCGGGCTTCGCCGCCATGACCTTGCTGGACGAGGGGGCCGATCTGGTTTCGGTCGAATTCAAGGTCAATCTGATGGCGCCGGGCCGGGGGCGGCACTTTCGCGCCGACGCCCGGGTCCTGAAGGCGGGGCGCACGATCACGACGGTCGAGGCGCGCGCGCAGGCCCTGCAGGACGACGGGCAATGGACGGATTACGCCGTCTTTCTCGGCACCATGATCACGGTGCGGCCCAAGGGCTGACGCCCCGTGACTTAGCCCCTGACCTCAGCGGCGATGATGGCGGCGGTGACGGGCGTGGGCGAAAATGCCGCTGCGATCGAGCGCGCGCAGCGCCATCACCGACAGGACGACCATGATGGCGAGGGCGGCGACATGTTCCATGCCGACCCACCAATGGGTGCCTTCATACCAGCCCGTGGGCAGAGCGTTCATGTCCATCAGCGTATCTCCGATGCGTTCGTGACAACCAATAGACGGCAAAAAGATTAACCGTGCATTGATCTTCCTCACACTTTGGGGGCGAAGGTTTCCGATTCAAGGCGCAGGCGCGGCAGGCATTCCGGGTATTCCGCATTGAGGAAGGCGAGCAGCTTTTCGCGTATCTCGCAGCGCAGGTCCCAGGATTTTGGCGAGTTGGAGGCACTGACCAGCGCGCGGAGCTGAATGCTGCGCTCGGTCGCGTCCGTCACCTGCAGGACCACGACCTTGCCGTCCCAGAGCGGCGAGGCGCGGGCGATTTCCGACAATTTGCTGCGGATGTTTTCGACCGGGGCCCGGTAATCGACATTGATGAAGACGCTGCCGATGATGTTCGTGCTTTCGCGCGTCCAGTTCTGGAACGGCTTCTCGATGAAATAGGTCAGCGGCAACACGAGGCGGCGCCAGTCCCACAGTTTCACAACGACATAAGTCGAGGTGATGTCCTCGATCCAGCCCCATTCGTTTTCGATCAGCACGGCATCGTCGACCCGGATCGGCTGGGTGACGGCGATCTGGATGCCGGCGATGAGATTGGCCAGTACCGGCCTCGCGGCGAAGCCGGCGACAATGCCGGCGACCCCGGCGGAGGCGAAGAGGCTGACGCCATATTGCCGCACGGTCTCGAAACTCATCAGCGCGGCGGAAATGGTCAGCAGGGCGATCACCATGTCGGCGGCGCGAAGCAGCAGCCTGACCTGGGTGAAATGCTTGCGGGCAAGGAGGTTGTCCTCGCCCTGATCGCGAAATCGCCGCAGGTGCAGATCACCGGCGATATGCAGTGTGATGATGAGCGACCAGCCGATAAGGACGACGAAGGCGACGAGCAGAGCCCTGCCGATCGCCTCGGCGATCGAGATCGGCAGGGCCAGATCGCGGGCCACCAGCGCGCCGGCGGCGACAAGGATCGCCAGCCGGGCGGGGCCGCGAATACGGGCCAGGAAAGATGTCAGGAAGGGATGATCTGCACCCGCCATGCGGCGCAACAAGCGCATCGCCAGAAGGTGAAGGGCAAGGGCGATGATGATCGTCGTCACCAGAACCATGATGCCGGCTGCCCAGTCGGGGATAAGGGGCGATAGCGAGCCGATTTTTTCAGCCAGGCTCTGGGCGGCATTCATGCGCCCACCTTTCCGGCGGCGGAACGGTGTGGACTCTTGTCTGTTCGCAAGGTCAGGTCTCCTTTGTGGCGATCCTCGCGCGGATCAGGCTGTCTCCGGTGTTTCGGGTTTGTGGTGTCGGGCGAGACAAGGCGCTGCCCGCCCCGCCAGTTTGCGGGAAGGGGCGGCTTATTGCAATGCAGCGCGGCCGCGGGCCCGGCAGAGGTCAGAGCAGGCCGAGGCTCTTGAAACTCGCATGGCCCTGGCGGCCGATGACGAGGTGGTCGTGCAGGCCGATGCCGACGGCCTTGAGGGCGGCGGCGAGGTCGCGGGTCATGTCGATGTCGGCGCGGCTGGGGGCGGGGTCGCCCGAGGGGTGGTTGTGCACGAGGATGACCGCCGAGGCGGCATGGTCGAGGGCGCGTTTCACCACTTCGCGGATATAGAGCGGCGACTGGTCGACCGTGCCCTTGCCATGGCCCTCGTCGGCGATCAGGACGTTCTTGCGGTCGAGGAAGAGGACGCGGGTCTCCTCCCGCGCCTCCCGCGCCAGAAGGGCGCGGCAATAGTCGAGCAGGGCGTTCCACGACGAGATGACCGGCCGCTGCATCACTTCGGTGGCGAGCAGGCGCAGGGCCGCCTCGCGCACGGTCTTGAGGGCGATGGCCGCGACCTCACCCATGCCCTCCTGCGCCTCGATCTGGTCGAGGGGGGCGGAGATCAGATTGGCGAAGGAGCCGAAGCGGGCCAGCAGGTCCTTGGCCAGCGGCTTCACGTCGCGCCGGGGAATGGCCAGCGCCAGCAGGAGTTCGAGGATTTCGTAATCCGGCATGCCCTGGCCGGCCGTCTCGCGGAAACGGGCGCGCAGGCGGGCCCGGTGGCCGTGGTAATGGGGCGCGACCTCGGCCGCCGGCGCTTCCGACAGAAGATCCTTCTGGCGGTCGGACTCAGACGGCATAGGGGGGCTTGGTGAAGCCGGCGGGGGAGAGGGTGAAAATCTCGACGCCGGTCTCGGTCACGCCCACCGCATGTTCGAACTGGGCCGACAGCGAGCGGTCGCGGGTGACCGCGGTCCAGCCGTCGCCGAGCATCCGGACATCGGGCTTGCCGATGTTGATCATCGGCTCGATCGTGAAGAACATGCCGGCCTCGATCGTCTGGCCGGTGCCGGGCTTGCCGTAGTGCAGGACATTGGGCGCGTCGTGGAACACCCGGCCGAGGCCGTGGCCGCAGAAGTCGCGGACGACCGACAGGCCGAAGCCCTCGGCATAGCTCTGGATGGCGGCGCCGATGTCGCCGAAGGTGGCGCCGGGCTTCACCGCCTCGATCCCGCGCATCATCGCTTCATAGGTGACGTCGACGAGGCGCCGCGCCTTCAGCGGCACGTTGCCGACCAGATAGGTGCGATTGGTGTCGCCATGCCAGCCGTCGAGGATGACGGTGACGTCGATATTCAGGATGTCGCCGTCCTTGCAGATCTTGTCGCCCGGGATGCCATGGCAGATCACATGGTTCAGCGAGGTGCAGATCGAGGCGGGAAAACCCCGGTAATTATAGGGCGCGGGCCAGGCGCCATGGTCGAGGATGAACTCGCGGGCGAGATCGTCGAGCCGGCGGGTGGAAACGCCCGGCTTTACCTCGGGGGTGAGCATGTCGAGGCAGGCGGCGCCCAGGCGGCCGGCGGCGCGCATCCCGTCGAAATCCGCCGCGCCGTGGATCTTGATCTTCTCCGTCCGGCGATTCGCGTAGGCGTCTTCGTCTTCGCGGTTCCTGGCCTCGGTGGTCCTGTTCATCGTCTATCCGCTATGGGGTGGTTGCCCCGGCAAAGGGGACCGGTCGGTCGAGGGTAATGCCCGCCGGTGTGAGCGTGCAAGCATAGCACAGGGCTTCCAGCCCCTGCGCCCGCGCTTTTTGGAAGGTTTCCACATAGGTGGGGTCGATGTCGGCCGCCGGGGCAAAACTCGCCGCATCGCCCCGCTGCACCAGATAGAGGAGGACGGCGCGATGGCCCCTGGCGACTTCGGCCGCGAGATCCTGCAGGTGCTTCGTGCCCCGCGCGGTCACGCTGTCGGGAAATTCGGCAAGGCCGGGCCGCCGCGACAGGGTCACGCTTTTCACCTCGAGGAAGCAGAGCCCGGGGCCTTCCAGCAGGAAATCGACCCGGCTGGCGCTGCCATAGGCGACCTCGCGGCGGATGGTGGCGAAACCGGCAAGTTCGGGAATTCGCCCCCTTTCCAGCGCTTCGCCGACGATCGCATTGGCATGGCCCGTGTCGATGCCGACCAAGGTCCCCTCCGCCTCGACGAGCCGCCACGACCAGCGCAGCTTGCGCCTGGGATCGTCAGAGGCTTCCAGAAAGACCCGGGAGCCGGGCACGGCGAGGCCGAGCATGGAGCCCGGGTTGGCGCAATGCGCGGTGATGGGCTCGCTCTCGCCGTCGATGATCACATCGGCGAGGAAACGCTTGTAGCGCCGGACCAGCCGTCCGGGGACGAGGGGGGCGGCGAAGTTCACAAGGGCCGCCTGGCGCAGCAGGCGTCGAATTCCGACGGATCGTGAGCGCAGAAAATCCGAACCTCGCGCCCACGCGACTGGCGCAACTGGCGGAGCCTTTCCTGATTGCGGCGGCGCTCGGCGCCGATCGTGTCGGTCAGCTGCTGGAACAGGCGGATGCCGAGCGGGGTCGTCGGTTCGGCGTCGAGGGAGTGCGTGTGGAAATAGGCGTCCCCCGCGTGCAGCATCCAGCCGTCGCCGTCGCGCACGGCGACACCGCAATGGCCCCTGGTGTGACCGTGCAGCGGGATCAGCAGCACATCGCCTTCCGCGGCGAAGAGGGCGCGGACGCCGGCGAAGCCGAACCAGTCCTCCCCCGTTGCGTCGTAAAGCTGCCACGACGGGCCATGGGCCCATTGTCCGGGGATGTAGCGCGACCGGGCCATCATGTCCCTGCGCGCCATCGCCGCCTCGTGCTCACGGGCATGGACGTGGACCCGGGCCTTGGGGAAATCGCCGAGGCCGCCCGCATGATCGAGATCGAGATGGGTCAGCACGATGTGGCGCACGTCCTCGGCGGAAAAGCCGAGGGCCTTGACCTGCGCCAGCGCGGTTTCCGCCGGATCGAGCCGGGGCGCCAGCACGCCGGTGAAGGTGAGGCCCAGACGCGAGGGCCGCGCGATGTCCCCGGTGCCGAGGCCGGTATCGACGAGAACGAGGCCCTCCGCCGTCTCGATGGCGAGGATATGGCAGACCATGGTCGCCCGTTCCAGCAGCCCGCCCTTGCCGGTGATGAGGGCGGCGCCACGCGGGCACATGGTGGCGGCATTCAGATGATGGACACGCATGGCCGATTCCCTCCCCGGTCTGTTCTGAAACAGGGCGGGGCGCTTCCATCTTTCGTCACCCCGGCGAAGGCCGGGGTCTTCGTCCGATTAGGGCGCCCATCCCTCGAAAGGTTCCGGCCTTCGCCGGAACGACGAGGGGGAGGATAGCGAAACGCGGCCCGGATTTCGTGACAGATTATCACGAAGGGAAGGGGGCGGCGTCAGCGGGCGATCTTCTGGCGGGCTTCCCGACCGAAGGACGACAGGCCGAGGGCGCTTTCCGGCAGCTTCAGGGTGCCGGCCTCGATCCGCTTGCGGAGATAAGTGAAGCTCTGCGCGGTCTGGGCGTGCAGATGCTCGCCCGCGATCAGGGCCGGCCGCACCGGCTCGCCCTCGCGGATGAAGGCGGGCAGGGGGGCGACCCGGGTGTAATAGTCGACATTGAAGAACAGCGGGAAGGAATAGCGTTCCTCCTGCACCTTGCGCACGCGGTGGCTGGTCGCGGTGAAGAGACCGTTGGTCCAGGTTTCCAGCATGTCGCCGATATTGACGACGAAGGCGCCCGGCAGGGGCGGAATGTCGATCCATTCCCCGGCGCCATTCATCACTTCAAGGCCCGGCGCCGTCACATGCAGCAGGGTGAAACACTCATAATCCGTATGGGCGCCGATGCCGGTGGCATCGACCGCCGCCGGGTTGAACGGATAATGGACGAGGCGAAGCTGGCTCGGCGGTTTGGTCACGAATTCGTCGAAGATATCCGGGGCCTGGCCCAGCGCCTCGGCGAAACCATGGAGGAGGTCGCGGCCGACCGACATCACCGCGTCGTAATAGGCCCCCACGCGCTCCCGGAAACCCGGCAGCGCCGGCCATTGGTTCGGCCCCAGCATCGGATTGCCGGCGACGTAATCGGCATCATCCGCCGGCAGGTCCTCGGCAAGATCGAAGGCTTCCTTCAGGTCCTTGGAGGCGCCGTAGAAGACTTCCTCGCCGATCGGCACATAACCCCGGTGATTGCTCGACTGGCCGATATAGACCTGCATCTTCTCGTCGACCGGGCGGGCGAAGAAGTCCTGCGCCGCCGCCACGAGGTCGTCGAACAGCGACGGCGCCATGCCGTGGCCGGTGACATAGAGAAAACCGATGTTACGCGCGGCCTCGCCCAATTCGGCGGCGACTTTCGCCCGGGCTTCAGGGTCGGTGCCGCGCAGGGCGGAAATATCGACGATGGGCAGGCTGGTGAAGGCGTTGGTCTTGGACATCACATTGACCTCAGGCTCTGGCCTGATCGCCATGGCGGGCGTGCTGGCCGAATTCATGGGTGCCGCTGGCGCCTTCGGGCAGGGCGATCAGCCCGGCGGCGACCCGCTTCTGCAGATAGACGAAGCCCTGCGCGGTGACGGCGAACAGATGCTCGCCCGCCTTCACCGGCTTGTATTTCGGGGCGTCCGCCCCGGTGAAACAGGGCAGGGGGGCGACCACGGTGTCGTAGTCGACATTGAAGAACAGGGGGAACGAATAGCGTTCCTCCTTCACCTTGCGCACCCGGTGCGAGGTGGCGACGAACTGGCCGTTGGTCCAGATTTCCAGCATGTCGCCGATATTGACGACGAAGGCATTCTCGACCGGCGGCACGTCGATCCAGTCGCCCTTGCCGTTCATCACCTCGAGCCCGGGGGCGGTCACGCGGAGCAGGGTGAAGCATTCCATGTCGGTGTGCGGGCTGATACCGAGGGCGTTGCCCGGCGCATCCGGATTGAACGGATAATGGACGAGGCGAAGCTGGCTCGGCGGCTTGGTCACATAGCTGTCGAACAGCGACTGGTCCTGGCCCAGCGCCTCGGCGAAAGCGCGCAGCAGGGTGCGGCCGACCGCCATCACGCCGTCGTAATAGGCGCCGACCCGTTTCCGGAAGCCGGGCACGTCCGGCCATTGGTTCGGCCCCAGCATCGGGTTGCCGGCGACATAATCCACGTCGTCCGCCGGCAGGTCCTGCGCGAGGTCGTAGGCTTCCTTCTGGTCGGGCACGCCGCCGTAGATCACTTCCTCGCCCACCGGAACGTAACCCCGGTGATTGCTGGAATTGCCGATATGGACCCGCATCTTCTCGTCGAGCGGCCGGGCGAAGAAGTCCTTCGCAGCGGCCAGCAGACCGTCGAACAGCGCGGGGGCCATGCCATGGCCGGTGACATAGAGGAAGCCGATGGTGCGTGCGGTCTCACCCAGCGCCTCGACCACCTGACGCTTCGCCGCGGCATCGGCGCCGAAGAGGGGGGAAATGTCGATCACCGGAAGGCTGGTGAAATCGCCGGGGGTCGCCATGGCTGTCGGTCCGCTTAAAGTTTGCCGTCGGCGGCGAGGGCGGTGAAGCTGTCGTCGTAGCGCATCTTCACATTGCCCGGATCGCCCAGGATCTTGCCGCCGGGCATCTGGATGCCGATCGCATCCGCGCTCTTGGCGCCTTCGCCCAGCAGGCCATGGGCGAAGCTGAAGTCGGAGACGAGGGTCAGGGCCTTTTCCAGCTCCTTCGAGCGGTAGAAGGCGACGGCTTCCGCCGGGGTCATGAACAGATAGGTGGTGGCGAGCTGGGTCTCGAAACCGGCGACATCGGTGCCGGAAGCCTTGGCCATGTAGTCCATGGCTTCCCGGGCCTTCTCGTCCTTCCTGGCGAGGAGGGCCAGGGTCTCGTACCAGGCGCCGACCAGGGCCTTGCCGAAGTCGGGGTGATCCTTCAGCACATCGGTGTGAACGATGGCGATGTCCTGGATCTCGTGCGGGATCTTCGAGCTGTCGAAGACGGTGGTGACATCGGGCAGGGCCTGAATATCCGACAGGGCGGGCTTCCACGACACGAGGGCCTGGACGTCCTTGGTGGCGAAGGCGGTCTGGAAATCGGCGTCGGAGATATTCACCGTCTTCAGATCGGCTTCCTTGAGGCCGACCGAATCCAGCGCCCGCGCCAGCATGTAATGCGAGACCGAGAATTGCACCAGATGCACGGTCATGCCCTTGAGGTCGGCCAGGGTCTTGCCCTTGCCCTTCAGGGTGATGCCGTCGTTGCCGTTGGAATAGTCGCCCATGACGAGGACGGTATTGTCGATGCCGCCGGCCGCCGGAATGGTCAGCGCATCCATGCTGGCGACGAGGACGCCGTCGAACTGGCCGGCGGTATACTGATTGATGGATTCGATATAGTCCGGCACCTGCACCATGTTGATGGTGATGCCGTATTTGTCGGCCCATTTTTTGACGATGCCGTATTCGTCGGCATAGAACCACGGCATGAAGCCGGCATAGATGCCGATGGCGAAGCGGAATTCCTTCTTGGCTTCCGCATGAACCGCGCCCGGCAGCAGGGCCAGACAACACAGGAGAGTTGCGGCCAGACTGGCCAGGCGACGGAACATGGGGTTACTCCTCGTTACCAGGGGCGGGAAGGCGTGACGGCGCGGGCCGTCACAGTTTCCCGTCGGCGGCCATCGCCGTGTAGGTATCGTCGTAGCGCAGCTTCACATTGGCCGGATCGCCCAGCACCTTGCCGCCGGGCAGGCCGAGGCCGATGGCGTCCGGGCTCTTGGCGCCTTCGCCGAGCAAGCCGTGATCGAAGCTGAACTTCGAGACGAGGGTGAGGGCGTCGGCCATTTCCTTGCTGCGATAGAAGGCGACGGCTTCGGCCGGGGTCCTGAACAGATGGGTGGTGGCGAGCTGGGTCTCGAAGCCGGGGATGTCGGTGCCCGCGGCCTTGGCCATGAATTCCATCGCTTCCTTGCTCTTGGCATCACCCTTGGCGATCAGGTCGAGGGTTTCGTACCAGGCGCCGACCAGCGCCTTGCCGAGGGCCGGGTTATCCTTGAGCATCTGGGTATGGACGATGGCGACGTCGAGGATTTCAGCCGGGATCTTCGAGCTGTCGAAGACGGGCGAGACGTCGGCCATCGCTTCGATGTCCGACAGGGCGGGCTTCCAGGCGACGATGGCCTGCACGTCGGGGGTCGAGAAGGCGGCGACGAAATCGGCGTCCGAGATATTCACGGTCTTAAGGTCGGATTCCTTGAGGCCGACGCTTTCGAGCGCCCGCGCCAGCAGGTAATGCGAGACCGAGAACTGGACGAGATGAACGGTCGCGCCCTTCAGGTCGGCGACGGTCTTGCCCTTGCCCTTCAGGACGATGCCGTCGTTGCCGTTGGAATAATCGCCCATGACGAGCACGGTGGAATCGACACCGCCGGCCGCCGGGATGGTCAGGGCGTCCATGCTGGCGATCAGCACGCCGTCGAACTGGCCGGCGGTATACTGGTTCACGGATTCGATATAGTCGGGCACCTGCACGAGATCGATCTCGATGCCGTATTTCGTGGCCCATTTCTTGATGATGCCGGCGTCCTGGGCATAGAACCAGGGCATGAAGCCGGCATAGATCGTGGTCGCGACCCTGAACTTGGTCTTGGTCTCGGCCGAAGCCGGGCTGACCATCAGGGCGAGACAGCTCAGAAGCGCGGCGGCAAGGCAGGCCATTCGTTTCATCTATACTCTCCTCGTTGCAGGGTCAGCGGGCCAGCGCCGTCGGGCGCAGAGCGGAAAAATCGACGAGATCGGTGAGGACACCCTGAAGCGCCTCGATCCGCCATTCGCGGGTGACGGGCGCGCCGTCGCGGGCGATGTCGGCGGTCAGCAGCAGGGCGCCGCCATGGCCGGTCACCGGGGCGAGGCCCATGCCCTCGCGGTAGGGCAGGCTGGAGTGGGTGATGGTCCAGCCGTCGTCGCCGACGATGCCGAAGGACAATTCGCAATCGACAAGATTGCGGGCGCTCGCCATGTCGGGCGCGGCCTTCACGATGTCCGCCAGGCTCTCGGCCTCGGGCAGGGGCTGGGCGCGGTCGCGGGCGAACATGAACTGGTCGCCGGCCCGCACCAGGAAGGCGATGCGGCTGCTGCCCGCTTCGGTCAGGCGCACGGCGCAGGACGGCAGGGTCACCTCGGGGCCGCGGTGCCAATGTTCGATATAGGCGACATCGCGGCCTTCCTCGACCAGGACATCATCCTCGAAACGCAGGAAGCCGCAGTCGGAATAGGGGCTCTTCGGCTGGAAATCGAGGGCGCGGCTCCATTCGAAGCAGGTGCCGTCGAAGGTCAGCTCGCCCGCGAACCCTTCCTGGCCGGCCAGCCACATCAGGCCTTCGCGGTCGAGATCGTCGAGGCAGCGGATGCCGGAGAAATCCGGGCGAAGGGCGGGTTGGCGCAGGTCGGCGTAGAAGCTCGGCCCCTGCAGCCAGCGCACGCTGGTGGTCGTGTCACGCAGGCCATCGGGCCAGGCGATCAGCGATCGCTGCCAGAGTCCACGGAGAGTTGCGACAGACACCAAGGCGGCCTCCATGTGCGGGCTATCCCGAAAGCATGGCGGTCCATTGTGCGGTGCGGTAGGTGGTAAATGTCAATGAAGATCATAGATGGAATCTATGACTCCAATTTGTCGAGTTCGGCCTGAATGGCCTCGACCAGCAGAAGGGTCGGGGTGCTGCAGTCCGATTCGGCCCTGGTGATGACATAGACGTGGTAACTGGGCAGGATTTCGGGCGGCAGCAGCGGCCACAGGCTCTTGACCGCGGCTTCCGCGACGACCGTGGGCAGGAAGCCGATACCGAGGCCGAGTTCGATCAGCCGGCGCACCTCGTGCAGGTTCTCGGCATAGCCGCCCACGCGTCGGCCCAGCCCGAAACGGCGGCGGAACTGGCGCAATTGCTCGGTCTCGTCCTCGCCGGTCAGGATGAAGCGATCGCCGGAAAAATCGCCCGGATGGCCCGGCGGGCTGCCGAAATGCGGATGCCGCGGCCCGCAATAGAGCTGTTGGGTCTCGCGCATCAGCGGGCGATAGGTCAGGCCTGCCGCCGGGGCGGTGTCGCCCGCGAGGCCGATTTCCGCCTCGCCCTTGGACACGGCCCTGATGACGGCGCTGTGGGGGGCGATGTCGAATTTGATCTCGATGCCGGGATAGGCGGCGTTGAAGCCGACGAGGGCGCGCTCGAACGCCGGGCTGACCAGATTGGAGATCATGTGCAGCCGGATCGCGCCTTCGACGACGCCCGCGACCTTGGCGACCTCATGCGGGATGTCGCGGGCGGCGAGGGCCATCTGCTCGCAGATCTTGAGGAGGGCGCGCCCGGCGGCGGTCGGCTCGATGCCGGTCACGCTCCTGGTACACAGCCGGGTGCCGATCTGGTCCTCCAGCCGTTTCAGCGCGGCGCTGATGCTGGGCTGCTGGCGGTTCAGCTTGCGCGCGGCCGCGCCGATCCCGCCCGAGCGGATGATCTCGACATAGAGCTTGAACAGGTTCCAGTCGATCCGCTGAGCGAAGACGTGATCGTTGGTGCTGTCGGCGGCGGCGGGACGATTGGTGCGCTTGGCGGGCTTCGGCATGGAGGTTTCGATCTTCTGCTGATCGGCTATAGTGCGCCACCATGACGACGACGAACAACGATCCCGCGCCGCGAATCTACACGGCGGCCCTTGCCATCATCGGCAACGAAATCCTGTCGGGCCGAACCCAGGACGCCAATCTGGCGCATCTGGCCAAGACCCTCAACGCCTGGGGCGTCGAGATGCGCGAAGTCCGGGTCGTGCCGGATATCGAGGCGGAAATCGTCGCCGCCGTGAACGCGCTGCGGGCGCGCTACGATTATGTCTTCACCACGGGCGGCATCGGCCCCACCCATGACGACATCACCGCCGATTCGATCGCCAGGGCTTTCGCGCTGCCGCTGATCGAACACCCGGGCGCCATCGCCCTGCTCGAAGCGCATTATCCGCCGGGCGAGCTGACCCCGGTGCGCCGTCGCATGGCGCGGGTGCCGGAAGGCGCCGAGCTGATCGAGAATCCGATTTCCAAGGCGCCGGGCTTCAAGATCGGCAATGTCTTCGTCCTGGCGGGCGTTCCGGCGATCATGAGGGCGCAGCTCGAAGGCACGCGGCCCCATATCGCCGGTGGTCGCACCGTGCAGTCGGAAACGGTTTCCGTGCTTGTCGGGGAAAGCCGCATCGCGATCCTGCTGGAGGATGTGCAGAAGCTCCATCCCGACGTCGACATGGGCAGCTATCCCTTCTTTCGCCGGGGCAGTTTCGGCACCGCCCTCGTGCTTCGCGGGCGCGATCCTGCCCGCCTGTCGACCGCCATGGCGGCCCTGACCCAGGCCCTGGTCGAGGCCGGGGTCGAGCCGTATCCCGGCGAAATTCCCGAGTGACGGCAGTGACATGGCCGGAATGTGACGGCGGACGCAACCCCGCCGCAAATTCAGCGTTATACTGACGGCAATTCCGATGCTGAATCGGGGAGAACCCTGTTGAACAAGACTGTCGCCGTTCTGGCCGCCGCGCTCGCCCTCTCGGCCTGCGCCTCGGGCTATCGCCCTGTGGTCGATCCCTCCATGTCAAAGGCCCCCCCGGGCTATTACGAACATGACCTCGCCTATTGTCAGAACCTGGCGGACCAGGTGCCGACCGGCAATGAGGCTGCCTCCAACGCGCTGGGCGGCGCCGCGCTCGGCGCCATCGCCGGCGGTGTCATCGGCTCCTTCTCGGGCGACTTCGGCAAGGGCCTCGCCGCCGGCGCCGGTATCGGCGCGGCGACGGGCGCGGCGCGGGGCACCGTGAATGCCGAGGAGGAGAAGCGCCGCGTGATCGACAACTGCATGCGCAACCGGGGCTACTCGGTCCTGAACTGAGCGGGCTTTACTCGCCGGGTCCGCATGCTAGAACCCAGGTGGTGACGGCTCCGGCCGATTCACGCCTTCCTTGCGGGCCCGCTTGGCGAAACTGGTAGACGCAAGCGACTTAAAATCGCTCGGCATTGCCGTGCCGGTTCGATTCCGGCAGCGGGCACCACGGAAGGAACATGCTGATGTCGCGCAAGATCGTCTGGGTTCTGCTGGCCGGCGCCGCCGCCCTCGGCGGCTGTGCCAGTCCTCGTGCCGATGCCGCCCTCGAGGCGCAGAGCGGCCTGATCGGCATGCGCAAGGCCGATCTCGTCTCCTGCGCCGGCGCGCCCAATGCCGCCATGCAGACGGTGCCGGGGGAAGAAGTCCTGACCTACGAAAGCCGGAACATCACCGGCTACCCCTCGGGGCCGAGCTTCGGCGTCGGGGTCTTCGGCGGTTCGGGCAATTTCGGCTATGGCTTCGGCCTGCCGGTCGGCGCGCCGTCCTATGTCGACGACGGCCAGAACTGCCGCGCCAGCTTCACCATCAGGAATGGCGTGGTCGCCCGCGTCGTCTATGGCGGCTCGGACGTCGGTCAGACCCGCCGTCTCGAACAATGCTATCAGATCATCGAGAATTGCCTGCCGCGACCGGCCGGCACGCCCTGACGCCCGCCTGAAAAAAGGAAGCCCGGCCAGAGGGGGATGGCCGGGCTTTACGACCCTTGTGCAGGGCTGGGGTGGACCGACGAGGGGCAGGGGCCGGTCCGGGGCAGGTCGTACCCCTCGCGGGGCCTTTCTCGAAAGCCGCGTCGTCAATCGCGGCATGAGGATAGTTTCGCCGGCAATTGGTACGGGTTCCGGGCCGAAATAAGGTCTTTTCGGGGCAGAGCGATTTCTTCGCCCGGAGTCGGATCGGCCCCCGGCCCTGACCGGCACCTGCGAGCCCTTCGCAAGTAAACCCGGCCCGACCGACAGCCACCTTAGACTTTTGTCGGGACGTCGAGGCGATACGCGCTGCGTCGCGATAGGAAGACACGGTTTCGGCTGGACCGATCACTTTCTTTGAGATAATCCGGCGCCTATACTCCCTCGGTCGAAAGGGGTTGGCAGCAGAGTCCGGCTTTCGCCGCATGGCGCGGTGAAGGGGCCGATTCCGTCTGTCGGTCCTGACCCGGCCCCTTCCTCGCGTTTCACGGGTTCCGCATGGACGAGCTGCTCAAGGAATATCTGCCCATCCTGATTTTCCTCGGGGTGGCGCTGGGCCTCTCGATCGCGATGATCGTGGCCTCGCTCATCGCTGGCGAACAGAAGCCGGATACCGAGAAATTGTCGGCCTACGAATGCGGCTTCGACGCTTTCTCCGATGCCCGCGGCCGATTCGACGTCCGCTTCTACCTCGTCTCGATTCTCTTCATCATCTTCGACCTCGAAGTCGCCTTCCTGTTCCCCTGGGCGATCTCGCTCGGCGACATCGGCGTGTTCGGCTTCTGGTCGATGATGGCTTTCCTCGGCGTTCTCACCGTCGGCTTCTGTTACGAATGGAAGAAGGGGGCTCTCGAATGGGAGTGATCACCAAGCCGGAAGGCGCCATCGTTCCGGTAAAGGACCCGTTCTTCACCGACATCTCGGACGAGCTGGCGGACAAGGGTTTTCTCGTCGCCAATCTCGACAATCTCGTCAACTGGGCGCGCACCGGCTCGCTGTGGTGGATGACCTTCGGCCTCGCCTGTTGCGCGGTCGAGATGATGCATTCCTCCATGCCCCGCTATGACATGGAGCGTTTCGGCGTCGCCCCGCGCGCTTCGCCGCGCCAGTCGGACGTGATGATCGTCGCCGGCACCCTGACCAACAAGATGGCCCCCGCCATGCGCAAGGTCTACGACCAGATGTCGGAGCCGCGCTGGGTCATCTCCATGGGCAGCTGCGCCAATGGTGGCGGTTACTATCATTATTCGTATTCGGTGGTGCGCGGCTGCGACCGCATCGTGCCGGTGGACGTCTATGTGCCGGGCTGCCCGCCCACGGCCGAGGCGCTGCTCTACGGCATTCTGCAACTGCAGAAGAAGATCCGCCGCACCCAGACGATCGCGAGGTAACGGGCGGATCATGGCGCTCTATCCCAATCCCGAGGCCGTGGCGGCCGAAGTCGCCACCCTCGAAGCCCTGATCGGCAATGAAAAGCTCGGCGTGACCGGGGTCTCCCTCGCCGTCGGCGAAGTGACCGTCACGGCCGAAGCCGGCAAGATCCTCGCTCTCCTGACCTGGCTGAAGACCGAGCCGTCGCTGCTGCTCGATCAGTTGCTCGATGTCTGCGGGGTCGACTATCCCGAGCGCGACCAGCGTTTCGATGTCGTCTATCACCTGTTGTCGATGCGCAGGAACCTGCGCCTTCGCGTGAAGATCCGCACCGACGAGGACACGCCGGTTCCCTCGGTCGTCGATCTCTATCCGACCGCCGGCTGGTTCGAGCGCGAGGCCTGGGACATGTACGGCATCTTCTTCGCCGGCAATCCCGATCTGCGCCGTCTCCTCACCGACTATGGTTTCGAGGGGCACCCTTTACGTAAGGATTTCCCGCTGACCGGCTATGTCGAGCTGCGTTACGACGAAGAACAGAAGCGCGTCGTTTACGAGCCGGTGAAACTGACCCAGGAATTCCGCCGCTTCGACTTCATGAGCCCCTGGGAAGGCGCTAAATACATCCTGCCGGGTGACGAGAAGGCAGCGGCACCCGCCGCGCCACCCGCGCCCGCGAAGAACTGACGAGGCGTCCAGATGGCCGAAGTCGACATCAAAACCTACAGCCTGAATTTCGGGCCGCAGCATCCGGCGGCCCACGGCGTTCTGCGTCTCGTCATGGAACTCGACGGCGAGATGATCGAGCGTTGCGATCCGCACGTCGGCCTGCTGCATCGCGGCACCGAGAAGCTGATCGAGCACAAGACCTACATGCAGGCGGTGCCCTATTTCGATCGGCTGGACTATGTCTGCCCGATGAATCAGGAACATGCCTTCGTTCTCGCGGCCGAAAAGCTGATCGGTTGCACCATCCCGGAGCGGGCGCAATACATGCGCGTGCTGTGGTGTGAAATCGGCCGCATCACCAACCACCTGATGAACACGATGTCCCACGGCATGGACGTCGGCGCGCTCACCCCGATCCTCTGGGGTTTCGAGGAGCGCGAGAAGCTGATGTGTTTCTACGAGCGGGTTTGCGGCGCCCGTCTGCACGCGGCCTATTTCCGCGTCGGCGGCGTCCATCAGGACATGCCGGCCGGCCTCGCCGAAGACATCATGGCCTGGACCGAGAGCTTCCCCAAGGTGCTGGACGATCTCGAGAATCTGATCGTCGAGAATCGCATCTTCAAGCAGCGCAACGTCGATATCGGCGTCGTCTCGGCCGAGGATGCGATCGCCTGGGGCTTCACCGGGCCGATGCTGCGCGGCTCCGGCGTCGCCTGGGATCTGCGCAAGGCGCAGCCTTACGAAGTCTACGACAAGATGGAATTCGACGTTCCGGTCGGTCGCCACGGCGACTGCTACGACCGTTTCGTCCTGCGCTTCTATGAAATGCGCGAGTCGCTGAAGATCATCCGACAGGCCATCGAGCAGATGCCGAAAGGCCCGGTGATGACCGAGGACGGCAAGATCGCCCCGCCCAAGCGCGGCGACATGAAGCGTTCGATGGAAGCCCTGATCCATCACTTCAAGCTCTATACCGAAGGCTTCCACGTGCCGGCCGGCGAGGCTTATGCGGCGGTCGAGGCGCCCAAGGGCGAATTCGCCGTCTATCTCGTCTCGGACGGCAGCAACAAGCCCTACCGGTGCAAGATCCGCGCCCCGGCTTTCGCTCATCTGCAGGCAATGGATTTCATGGCCAAGGGTCACATGCTGGCGGATGCGCCGGCGATCATCGGCAGTCAGGATATCGTGTTCGGGGAGGTCGACCGTTGAGCCATGGCGTAGCGCCCGCGGGCCCGTTCGAACAGCCCGCCAGCTTCGAGTTCTCGGCCGAGAACAAGGTTTGGGCGGACAAGATCATCGCGCGCTATCCGGCTGGCCGGCAGCAGAGCGCCATCGTGCCGCTGCTCGACATCGCGCAGCGCCAAAGCGGCGGCTGGCTGCCCCGGGCGGCCATGGAATATCTGGCCGGCCTGCTCGGCATGGCCGTGATCCGTGTCTATGAAGTGGCGTCGTTCTACACGATGTTCAACATGGCGCCGGTCGGAAAGCATCTGGTGCAGGTCTGCACCACGACGCCGTGCTGGCTGCGCGGCTCGGACGCGGTGCTGGCGGCCTGCAAGTCGCGTCTGGGCATCGACATCAACCAGACGACACCGGATGGCACCTTCAGCCTGATGGAAGCGGAATGCCTGGGCGCCTGCGTGAACGCGCCGATGATGCAGGTCAACGACGATTTCTACGAAGACCTGACGGCGGAAACGACGCTCAAGGTGCTCGATGCGCTGGCACGGGGCGAGACGCCGAAGACCGGCCCGCAGATCGACCGCCAGACGTCCTGCCCCGAAGGCGGACCGACGACGCTGACCACCTTCAAAGCGGCAGGGGAGTGACGCGATGCTTCAGGACAAGGATCGCATTTTCACCAACCTCTACGGCTTCGAGGACTGGAGCCTGCCGGCGGCCCAGATGCGCGGCGACTGGGACGGCACGGCGGCGATCATCGCCAAGGGGCCGGACTGGATCATCAACGAGATGAAGGCCTCGGGCCTGCGCGGCCGTGGCGGCGCCGGCTTCCCGACCGGCATGAAGTGGTCCTTCATGCCCAAGCAGTCGGACGGCCGCCCGAGCTACCTCGTCGTCAATGCCGACGAATCAGAGCCCGGCACCTGCAAGGACCGCGACATCATCCGTCACGATCCGCAGAAGCTGATCGAAGGTTGCCTGATCGCCGGCTTCGCCATGCGCGCCGTCGCGGCCTATATCTACATTCGCGGTGAATTCATCCAGGAACGCCGCCGGTTGCAGGCCGCCGTCGACCAGGCCTATGAAGCCGGGCTGATCGGCAAGAACGCCGCGGGTTCCGGCTATGACTTCGACGTCTTCGTGCACCATGGCGCCGGCGCCTATATCTGCGGCGAAGAGACGGCGCTGATCCAGAGCCTCGAGGGCAAGAAGGGCCAGCCGCGCCTGAAGCCGCCGTTCCCGGCCGGCGTCGGCGTCTGGGGTTGCCCGACGACCGTGAACAATGTCGAATCCATCGCCGTCGCCCCGACCATCCTGCGCCGGGGCGGTGCCTGGTTCGCCGGTCTCGGCCGGCCGAACAACACGGGTACCAAGGTCTTCTGCATCTCGGGCCATGTGAACAAGCCCTGCAATGTCGAAGAGGAAATGGGCATTCCGCTCAAGGACCTCATCGAGAAACATTGCGGCGGCGTGCGCGGCGGCTGGGACAATCTGCTGGCGGTGATCCCCGGCGGCTCGTCGGTGCCGATGCTGCCCAAGGTGATCTGCGACGAGGTCCTGATGGACTTCGACAGTCTGCGCGCCCAGCGCTCCGGCCTCGGCACGGCGGCGGTGATCGTGATGGACAAGTCGACCGACCTGATCAAGGCGATCGCCCGTCTGGCCAAGTTCTACAAGCACGAATCCTGCGGCCAGTGCACGCCTTGCCGCGAGGGCACGGGCTGGATG
Source organism: Zavarzinia sp. (assembly GCA_025869435.1). GTDB lineage: Bacteria > Pseudomonadota > Alphaproteobacteria > Zavarziniales > Zavarziniaceae > Zavarzinia. Next base: position 18,837 of record JAOZVS010000009.1, on the reverse strand, counting down.
TGGCGCGTCATGGAACGCATGGTCCAGGGCAAGGCCGAGATCGAGGAAATCGATACTCTCCTCGAGGTCACGACCCAGATCGAAGGCCATACCATCTGCGCCCTCGGCGATGCGGCGGCCTGGCCGATCCAGGGCCTGTTCCGGCATTTCCGTCCGGTGGTCGAACAGCGTATCGCGGACTACAAGGCCAGGACCACGTCCCGGGCCGTGGCCGCGGAGTGAGGTGATCCGATGCCCATATTGACCGTTGACGGCAAGACCGTCGAAGTCCCGGCCGGCGCCAACGTGCTGCAGGCCTGCGAAGCGGCCGGCGTCGAGATTCCGCGCTTCTGCTATCACGAGCGCCTGTCGATCGCCGGCAATTGCCGCATGTGCCTCGTCGAGCAGGAAAAGGCGCCGAAGCCCATCGCGTCCTGCGCCATGCCGGCGGCCGACAACATGGTGATCAGGACCAACACCCCGCTGGTGCGCAAGGCGCGCCGGGGCGTGATGGAATTCCTGCTGATCAACCATCCGCTGGATTGCCCGATCTGCGATCAGGGCGGTGAATGCGACCTGCAGGACCAGGCGATGGCCTATGGTTTCGACCAGAGCCGTTACCAGGAGAACAAGCGGGCCGTGTCCGAGAAATACATGGGCCCGCTGATCAAGACGACCATGACCCGCTGCATCCAGTGCACCCGCTGCGTGCGCTTCGCGACGGAAGTGGCCGGTGTCGAGGAAATCGGCGCCATCGGTCGCGGCGAGACCATGGAAATCACCACCTACCTGAACCAGGCGGTAACCTCCAACCTGTCGGGCAATGTCATCGACCTGTGCCCGGTCGGCGCCCTGACCTCCAAGCCCTATGCCTTCGCCGCCCGTCCGTGGGAGCTGAAGAAGACCGAAAGCATCGACGTTCATGACGCGCTTGGCTCGGCGATCCGGGTCGACGCCCGCGGCGCCGGCGTGCTGCGCATCCTGCCGCGCCTGAACGACGACGTGAACGAGGAATGGATCTCGGACAAGACCCGCTTCGCCGTCGACGGTCTCGCGAAACGCCGTCTCGACCGGCCCTATGTCCGGGTCAATGGCAAGCTGCAGCCGGCGAGCTGGGACGAAGCCTTCGCCGCCATCGGCGCGGCGCTGTCCTCGACCCCGGCGTCCAGGGTCGCGGCGCTGGCCGGCGATCTTGCCGATGCTGAATCGATCAAGGCCCTGAAGGACCTGATGACGGCGATCGGCTCGACCTCGACCGACTGCCGGATCGACGGGGCGAAGCTCGATGCCTCGGTCCGGGCCTCCTATCTGTTCAATTCCGGCATCGCCGGGATCGAGGAGGCGGATGCCCTGCTGCTGATCGGCAGCGATCCGTCGACGGAAGCCGCGGTGCTGAACGCCCGTATCCGCAAGCGCTGGCTGAAGGGCGGCTTCAAGGTCGCGGCCATCGGCCCCAAGGTCGACCTGACCTATCGCGCCGACTTCCTGGGCGAGGGGGCGGATGTCCTCGAGGCGCTGGTCGCCGGTCAGGGCTTCGCCGAGGTGATGAAGGGCGCGCGGAAGCCGGCCATCATCATCGGCCAGGGCGCGCTGTCCCGCGAGGACGGGGCGGTGATCCTCGGCCTCGCGCATAAGCTCGCGGAAGCGACCGGCGTCGTGAAGGACGGCTGGAACGGCTTCAACGTGCTGCACACCGCGGCATCGCGCGTCGGCGCGCTCGATCTCGGCTTCGTGCCGGGCGAGGGTGGCCTGTCGGTTGGGGACGTCGAGGCGGGCAAGGCGGATTTCGTCTGGCTGCTGGGCGTCGACGAGATCGACATGACCAACCTGAAGGCGCCCTTCGTCGTCTATCAGGGTAGCCACGGCGATGCCGGCGCCCATGTCGCCGACGTCATCCTGCCGGGGGCCGCCTATACCGAGAAGTCGGGCACCTATGTCAACACCGAGGGCCGGGGCCAGCGCACCAAGCGCGCCGTGTTCCCGCCGGGCGATGCCCGCGAGGACTGGGCGATCCTGCGCGCCTTCTCGGACCGCGTCGGCAAGACGCTGCCCTATGACAGCCTCGCGCAGCTGCGGGTGAAGCTGGTCGAGCAGGTGCCGCATTTCGCCGCCCTCGACGAGGTGACGCCCGCCGCTTGGGCGCCTTTCGGCAGCGATGGCGAAATCTCTCCGGCGGCGATCGGTTACGCGATCGAGAATTTCTACCTCACCAATCCGATCGCCCGCGCCTCGGCCACCATGGCCGAATGCGTCGCGGTCAAACAGGAAACGGCTTGCGGTTGCGGCCACAGCCACGGGGCGACGGGCACTCATGGTTAATCTGTTCGCGGAGGCGGTCGTTCCTCTGATCGCGATATCCGCCGAAGTGGTGGGCGTGCTTCTGCCGCTCGTTCTTGCGGCCATCGTCGCCGTGGCGGCCCTGGTGTGGCGCGAACTCGCGCCGCATCTGGCCCCCACCGGCGCTTGATCTGTAGTCGAGGCGGGTGAAATGGGCGAAATGCTCCTCGAATTCCTGATCATCCTCGCGAAGATTTTCGCGATCGTGGTGCCGCTCCTCGTCGCGGTCGCCTTCACGACCCTGCTCGACCGCAAGGTCTGGGCGATGATGCAACTGCGCCGGGGGCCGAACGTGGTCGGCCCCTTCGGTCTGCTGCAGCCCTTCGCCGATGGTCTGAAGCTGCTGACCAAGGAAACGATCATTCCGGCGGGCGCCAACAAGGGCGTCTTCCTGATCGCGCCGGTGCTGACCTTCACCCTGGCGCTGATCGCCTGGGCGGTCATTCCCTTCGGCGACGGCGTCGTGCTGGCCGACATCAATGTCGGCATCCTCTATCTCTTCGCGATCTCGTCGCTCGGTGTCTATGGCATCATCATGGGCGGCTGGGCGTCGAACTCGAAGTATCCCTTCCTGGGGGGCTTGCGCTCCGCGGCGCAGATGGTGTCCTACGAAGTCTCGATCGGCTTCGTCATCGTCACCGTCCTGCTCTGCGTCGGCTCGCTGAACCTCAACGACATCGTGAAGGCGCAGGAACACATCTGGTTCGCGATTCCGCTGTTCCCGATGTTCATCGTCTTCTTCATCTCGGCCCTGGCTGAAACCAATCGCCCGCCGTTCGATCTGCCGGAAGCGGAGTCCGAACTGGTGGCCGGTTTCCAGATCGAATATTCGTCGATGGCCTTCGCGCTGTTCATGCTCGGCGAATACGGCAACATGATCCTGATGAGCGCGATGACGGCGCTGCTGTTCCTCGGCGGCTGGCAGCCCATCTCGATCTTCGGCCTCCTCGACTGGATCCCGGGTCCGATCTGGTTCTTCGCCAAGACCTTCGTCATCCTCTTCACCTTCTGCTGGGTGAAGGCGACCGTGCCGCGCTATCGTTACGATCAGCTGATGCGCCTCGGGTGGAAGGTCTTCCTGCCGTTCTCGCTGTTCTGGCTCGTGCTCACGGCCGGCGTTCTGGTCAGCTTCGGCTGGCTGCCGGTCAAGGGCTGAGGAGGGGCTGACATGGCATTTCTCGACCGTACCGCCCGCGCCTTTCTGCTGACCGAACTGGTCAAGGGAATGCTGCTGACCTTCAGCTATTCCTTCAAGAAGAAGGCGACGATCAACTATCCCTACGAAAAGGGCCGCCTGTCCCCGCGCTTCCGGGGCGAGCACGCGCTGCGCCGTTATCCCAACGGCGAGGAACGCTGCATCGCCTGCAAGCTGTGCGAGGCGATCTGCCCGGCGCAGGCCATCACCATCGAGGCCGAACCGCGCGACGACGGCAGCCGCCGCACCACGCGCTACGACATCGACATGACGAAATGCATCTACTGCGGCTTCTGCCAGGAAGCCTGCCCGGTCGATGCCATCGTCGAGGGGCCGAATTTCGAGTTCGCGACCGAAACCCGCGAGGAGCTGATGTACAACAAGGACAAGCTGCTCGCGAACGGCGAGCGGTGGGAGCGCGAGATCGCGGCGAATATCGCCGCCGACGCGCCCTATCGGTGAGGGGGCGATCGTGACAATTTCCGCACTCGTCTTCTATCTCTTCGCGACCATCACCGTCGGCTCGGCGGTCATGGTCATCTCGTCGCGGAACCCGGTGCATTCCGTGCTGTTCCTGATCCTCGCCTTCTTCAATTCGGCCGGGCTGTTCCTGCTGCTCGGCGCCGAGTTCCTGTCGATGATCCTCGTCATCGTCTATGTCGGCGCGGTCGCGGTGCTGTTCCTCTTCGTCGTCATGATGCTGGACGTGAACTTCACCGAACTGCGGCAGGGCTTCCTGCAGTATCTGCCGGTGGGCGGGCTGATCGGCCTCATCCTGCTGGTCGAATTGCTGCTGATCGTCGGCTCGTGGACGATGATCCCGGATGTCGGCGCCTTCGCGGCGGCGCGGGCGCCGGATATCGCGGCGGTGTCCAATACCGACGCGATCGGCCGGATCATGTACACGCAGTATCTGCTGCCGTTCCAGGGCGCCGGCCTCATCCTGCTGGTCGCCATGATCGGCGCCATCGTGCTGACGCTGCGGCATCGTCCGGGCGTGAAGCGCCAGGTGATTTCGGCTCAGGTCTCGCGCACCATGAAGACCGCGGTCGAGGTCAAGAAAGTCCAGCCGGGGCAGGGGATCTGAGCCATGGAAATCGGGCTTGGCCATTATCTGACCGTGGCGGCGATCCTCTTCGTGATCGGCGTCTTCGGCATCTTCCTGAACCGGAAGAACGTCATCATCATCCTGATGTCGATCGAACTCATGCTGCTGGCGGTGAACCTGAACCTGGTCGCCTTCTCCAGTTTCCTGGGCGATCTCGCGGGGCAGATCTTCGCGCTCATCATCCTGACCGTTGCCGCGGGCGAGGCGGCGATCGGTCTTGCCATCCTCGTCATCTATATCCGCAACCGCGGCTCCATCGCGGTTGAGGATATCAATCTCATGAAGGGCTGACGGCATGATCGCGGCCATTGTATTTCTGCCGCTGCTCGGGGCCGTCATTGCCGGCTTCTTCGGGCGGCTGATCGGAGCGCGTGGGGCGCAGCTCGTCACCTCGGTCCTGCTGGTCGTCGCGGCCGTGCTGTCGTGGATCGTCTTCCTCGGGGTCGCCGACCACGAGGGCGGTGTCCAGAAGCTGCACCTGATGACCTGGATCCTCTCGGGCGCGCTCGAGGTGGACTGGGCGCTGCGGGTCGACACGCTGACCGCCGTCATGCTGGTGGTGGTCAACAGCGTCTCGGCGCTGGTGCACATCTATTCCGTCGGCTATATGGCCGAGGATCCGCATATTCCACGCTTCCACGCCTATCTGTCGCTGTTCACCTTCGCCATGCTGATGCTGGTGACCGCCGATAATTTCGTGCAGGTCTTCTTCGGCTGGGAAGGCGTCGGCCTCGCCTCCTATCTGCTGATCGGCTTCTGGTACAAGAAGCCTTCGGCCAACGCGGCGGCGATCAAGGCCTTCGTCGTCAACCGCGTCGGTGACTTCGGCTTCGCCCTCGGTATTTTCGCGATCTTCCTCGTCTTCAACAATCTGTCGTTCGACGCGGTCTTCGCGGCGGCCGGCAGCGAAGCGGGCAAGACCTTCAACTTCCTCGGCTATGACGTCGACATCCTGACGACGATCTGCCTGCTGCTGTTCGTCGGCTGCATGGGCAAGTCGGCGCAGCTCGGCCTGCACACCTGGCTGCCGGACGCGATGGAGGGGCCGACCCCGGTCTCCGCCCTCATCCATGCCGCGACCATGGTCACCGCCGGCGTCTTCCTTGTCGCCCGCTGCTCGCCCCTGTTCGAGCATGCGCCCTTCGCCCTCGAGGTGGTGACGGTGGTCGGCGCGACCACGGCCTTCTTCGCGGCGACGGTCGGTCTCGTCCAGAACGACATCAAGCGCGTGATCGCCTATTCGACCTGCTCGCAGCTCGGGTACATGTTCTTCGCAGCGGGTGTCGGGGCCTATGAAGCGTCGGTGTTCCATCTCTTCACCCACGCCTTCTTCAAGGCCCTGCTGTTCCTCGGCGCCGGTTCGGTCATCCATGCGATGCACCACGAACAGGACATGCGCCACATGGGCGGCACCTGGAAATACATCAAGCTGACCTATGCGATGATGTGGATCGGCAATCTCGCGCTCGCGGGGGTGCCACCCTTCGCCGGCTTCTTCTCGAAGGACATGATCCTCGAGGTTGCCTATGCGGCCCATACGGGGGTCGGCAATTACGCCTTCACCCTCGGCATCATCGCCGCCGGTTTCACCGCCTTCTATTCGTGGCGCCTGCTGTTCATGACCTTCCACGGCGAGAAGCGCTGGGGCGGCCATGGCCATGGTGATCACGGCCATGACGACCACGGCCACGGTCATACCCCGCACGAAAGCCCGTGGGTGATGACCATCCCGCTGCTGGCTCTCGCGGTCGGTGCGATGTTCGCCGGTTATGTCTTCTTCGACGATTTCGTCGGGGAAGGGCGCGAAGCCTTCTGGGGCGGGGCGATCTTCGTCTCCGAGGCCAACAAGGTGATCGAGCACGCCCATCATGTGCCGGAATGGGTGAAGCTGCTGCCCCTGGTGGTGACGGCCCTCGGTATCTTCGTCGCCTGGGTCTTCTATATCGCCAGGCCTAGGTGGCCGGCGGCCCTCGCCGCGACCCACCGGGAGGCCTATGCCTTCCTGCTGAACAAGTGGTATTTCGACGAACTCTACAATCTGGTGTTCGTCGGCGGTGCCCGGGCGCTCGGCCGGCTGTTCTGGAAGGGCGGCGATGGCCTGATCATCGACGGCCTTGGCCCCAACGGCATCTCGGCTCGCGTCCTCGATGTCGCGCGGCGGGCGGTTCGGCTGCAGTCGGGCTTCGTCTACCACTATGCCTTCGCGATGCTGATCGGCGTCGCGGTGCTTGTTTCCTGGTATGTCTACAAGATGGGCGTGACGCCATGATCGCGGACCTGGCCCAAGGGTGGCCGATACTCTCGGTAGTCACCTTCCTGCCGCTCGTCGGCGCGCTCCTCATTCTGCTCACGCGGGGTGAGGGCGAGGCGACGGAGCGGAGCATCCGCTCGATCGCCCTGATCACGACGATCGTGACCTTCCTCGTCTCGCTCATCCTGTGGGCGGGCTTCCGGGAGGGCACGGCCGAATTCCAGTTCGTGGAAAAACACGCCTGGATCGGCGAGACCATCACCTATCACATGGGCGTGGACGGGATTTCGATCCTCTTCATCATCCTGACCACCTTCCTGATGCCCCTGTGCATCCTCGCCTCGGACGTGATCCACACGCGGGTGAGGGAATACATGGTCGCCTTCCTGGTGCTCGAGACGCTGATGCTTGGTGTCTTCTGCGCCCTCGACCTCGTGCTGTTCTACCTGTTCTTCGAGGCCGGCCTCATTCCGATGTTCCTGATCATCGGTATCTGGGGCGGGCCGAGGCGGATCTACGCGACCTTCAAGTTCTTCCTCTACACGCTGCTCGGCTCGCTGCTCATGCTGCTCGCGATCATCGCGATCTACCTGACCGCGGGCACGACCGACGTCGTCGAGCTGATGCAGTTCGACTTCCCCGTGGGCATGCAGTACTGGCTGTGGCTGGCCTTCTTCGCGTCCTTCGCGGTGAAGGTGCCGATGTGGCCGGTGCATACCTGGCTGCCGGATGCCCACGTCGAGGCGCCGACGGCGGGCTCGGTCATCCTGGCCGGCGTCATGCTGAAGATGGGTGGCTATGGCTTCATCCGGTTCTCGCTGCCGCTGTTCCCGGATGCCTCGCTCTATTTCGCCCCCCTGATGTTCGGCCTGTCGGTGGTCGCGATCATCTATACGTCGCTGGTCGCCCTCGTTCAGGAAGACATGAAGAAGCTGATCGCCTATTCGTCGATCGCGCACATGGGTTTCATCACCATGGGCATCTTCACCTTCACCGAACAGGGGCTGCAGGGCGCGGTCATCCAGATGATCAGCCACGGCGTGGTCTCGGGCGCGCTGTTCCTTTGCGTCGGCGTCGTCTACGACCGGCTGCATACCCGCGAGATCGCCCGTTACGGCGGCCTCGTGAGCCGGATGCCGGTCTATGCCTTCGTCTTCATGCTGTTCACCATGGCGACGGTCGGCCTGCCGGGCACGTCGGGCTTCGTCGGTGAATTCCTCATCCTCACCGGCACGTTCAAGGCCAGCACGCTGACGGCCTTCCTCGCCGCGACGGGCCTCATCCTCGGTGCCGCCTATTCGCTGTCGCTCTATCGGCGGGTGATATTCGGGGAACTGGTCCATGCCGACCTGAAGGACATGAAGGACCTGAACTGGCGCGAGATCGGCACCTTCCTGCCGCTGATGCTGACCGCGCTGTGGATCGGCATCTATCCGACCTATTTCACGACTGCCACCGATGCCTCGGTGCAGAATCTGATCACCCAATTCCGCGCCAAGATCGCGGCGAATGCCGCCCCGGCGGCACCCGCCGATGCGGCGCCCGAGGCTGGCCAAGGGACGGGCAACTGATGACGTCGACATTGTCTGCGGATCTCGCGCTGATTATCCCCGAGCTGATCCTGGCGGTCGGCGCTCTGGCCCTGCTGCTGGTCGGTGCCTATCGGGGCGAAGGCAGCAGCCGCGTTGTCGGGATCGGCGCCATGGCGGTGATCCTGGCGGCGCTCTATTTCACCGTCTGCGCCGGCTCGGCCGAAACCGTCCATGGCTTCCATGACATGGTGGTGATCGATGGTTTCGGTCGCTTCATGAAGGTGCTGGTGCTGATCGGCGCCCTCGCGGCGATTCCGATGTCGGTCGATTTCCTCAAGCGCGCGGGGGTCGATCGTTTCGAGTTCCCGGTGCTCATCCTGCTGGCGACCGCCGGCATGATGCTGATGGTGTCGGCCAACGACCTGATCACGCTTTATGTCGGGCTGGAGCTGCAATCGCTGGCGCTCTATGTCCTCGCCGCCTTCATGCGCGACGATGCCCGTTCGACCGAAGCCGGTCTGAAGTATTTCGTCCTCGGCGCCCTGTCGTCGGGGATGCTGCTTTACGGCTGCTCGCTGATCTATGGCTTCTCGGGCACGACCAATTTCACCGATCTGGCCAAGGGCATCGCCACGCTGGGTGGGCACGGCGCCAGCATCGGCCTCGTCATCGGCATCGTCTTCCTCGTTGCCGGCCTTGCCTTCAAGGTCTCGGCCGTGCCGTTCCACATGTGGACGCCGGACGTCTATGAAGGTTCGCCGACGCCGGTCACCGCCTTCTTCGCGGCGGCGCCCAAGGTGGCGGCCATGGCGCTGTTCCTGCGCGCGCTGACGACGCCCTTCGGCGAGATCACCGGCCAGTGGCAGCAGATCATCATCTTCGTCTCGATCGCTTCCATGCTGCTCGGCGCCTTCGCGGCGATCGGCCAGACCAACATGAAGCGACTGCTGGCCTATTCCTCGATCGGCCATGTCGGCTATGCCCTGGTGGGCCTCGCCGCCGGGGGCGAGCAGGGCATTCGCGGTGTTCTCGTCTACATGACGATCTATCTCGTCATGACGCTGGGCACCTTCGGCGTGCTGCTCGTCATGCGGAAGGATGGCAAGCCGGTCGAGACCATCGTCGATTTCGCCGGCCTCGGCCGCACTCATCCGTGGCTGGCCTTCGTCATGGCCAGCTTCATGTTCTCGCTCGCCGGCATTCCGCCGCTGGCGGGGTTCTTCGCCAAATTCTACGTCTTCCTGGCGGCGATGGAGCAGGGGCTCTACACGCTGTCGGTCATCGGTATGCTGTCCAGCGTCGTCTCCGCCTTCTACTATCTGCGCATCGTGAAGGTGATGTATTTCGACGCGCCCGAAGGCCAGCTGGAGACGCCCCTCCCGCTCGCCTCGCGCATCGTGGTGACGGTGACGGGCACGCTGACGGTGCTCTACTTCGTCGTTCCGGGGGCGCTGGTCGCGGTCGCCGGCGCGGCGGCCAAGACCCTCGTCCGCTGACGGCATGGTGACGCCGGTCGGAGGACAGGAAAGAACGGGGATCGCCGGCTGGCGTGTCCTCCATTTCGACGAGATCGACTCGACGAACGAGGAGGCACGCCGCCGCGCCGCCGCCGGTGACGAAGGCGACCTTGCCCTGCAGGCCGATGTCCAGACCGCGGGGCGCGGCCGTCGTGGCCGGGCCTGGCTCTCCCCGCCCGGCAATCTGATGTTCAGCCTGCTGCTGCGACCAAAGGCAGGTCCCGCGCGGGCGGCGGAATTGTCCTTCGCCACGGCGGTCGCGCTTCACGAAGCCCTGGCCCAACTGACCGGCGAGGGCTTCCGCTTTCAGCTGAAATGGCCGAATGACGTGCTGCTCGACGGGGCCAAGGTCGCCGGCATCCTGCTGGAATCGGCGACCGGCGGCGATGGCGCGCTGGAATTCCTCGTTATCGGGGCGGGGGTCAATCTGGCTCATTTCCCCGACAACACGCCCTATCCGGCGACCTCCATAAAGGCTACCCTCGGGCACCGGGTCGCGGTTCAGACCGCGCTCGACGAAGTCCTGACCCGTCTCGGCCACTGGATCACGGTCTGGGAACGGGACGGTTTCGCACCCATCCGCGAGGCCTGGATCAGCCGGGCCGCCGGCCTTGGCGAGCGGATCACCGTTCGCCTGTCAGACGAGACGATCGAAGGGGTTTTCGCCGGATTGCGCCCGGACGGTGCCCTCGACCTTCTGCTCGATAGCGGCGCCTCGCGCGCCATAACCGCCGGGGACGTGTTCCTGCCCGGTGTCGTTGGAGTGAGTGTTTGACCAGACCTAAGGGCGGCAGGACCCAGCCGGGATATTTCAACCGCAAGCCCCGGGCGGATGAGTTGCTGTTCGTGCCCCTCGGCGGCTCCGGCGAAATCGGCATGAACCTCAATCTCTACGGTCATGCCGGCAAGTGGCTGATGCTCGACCTTGGCATGACCTTCGCCGACAGCCGGATGCCCGGCATCGACCTGATCATGCCGGATCCAACCTTTATCGAGGACCGCAAGGACGATCTGATCGCGATCGTCCTCACCCACGCCCATGAGGACCATATCGGCGCCGTGCCCTATCTGTGGGACCGGCTGCAGTGCCCCATCTACGCGACGCCCTTCACGGCCGCCCTCGTGCGCCGCAAGCTGCAGGAAGTCGGGCTGGAGCGCGAGGTCGAGCTGAACATCCTGCCGATGAACGGCAAGGTCACCCTCGGCCCCTTCGCCTGCGAATTGATCACGCTGACCCATTCGATCCCCGAGCCGAATGCCGTCGCGATCGAAACCGCCCTTGGCACGATTCTGCACACCGGCGACTGGAAGCTGGACCCGGAGCCGCTGATCGGCCCGACCGCCGACCGCAAGCGGCTGGAGGAGTTGGGGAGCAGCGGCATCCTCGCCATGATCTGCGATTCGACGAATGTGTTCTCGCCCGGCACCTCCGGTTCGGAAGCCGCGGTGCGGGAGAGTCTGATCGAGATGATCGCGCCGTTGACCGGGCGGGTCGCGGTCACCACCTTCGCTTCCAATGTCGCACGGATTTCCTCGATCGGCGTCGCCGCGGCGGCGGCCGACCGCCATCTGGTGCTGGTCGGGCGCTCGATGCATCGGGTGGTCGAGGCGGCCAAGGAAACCGGCTATCTGACCGATCTGCCGCCCACCCTCGACGAGGACGAGGCCGGCTATCTGCCCAAGGACAAGGTGCTCTACCTCTGCACCGGCAGCCAGGGCGAGCCCCGGGGCGCCATGGCCCGCATCGCGCGCGGCGAGCATCGCCATATCGCGCTGGGCCGAGGCGATACCGCGATCTTTTCCTCGAAGATCATTCCGGGCAACGAGATCCCGCTCGGCGAGACCCATAACCAGCTGGCGACGGCGGGGGTGCGGGTGATCACCGAGAAGGGCAACTTCATCCATGTCTCGGGCCATCCCAACAGGGACGAACTGGCCGCCATGTATGCCTGGGTGCGGCCCGAGATTTCGGTGCCGGTCCATGGCGAGGCGCGGCACCTCGTGGAACATGCGGCCTTCGCCCGCACGCTTCAGGTTCGCCACGCCCCGATCATCAAGAATGGCGATGTGCTGCGCCTTGCTCCCGGCGAGCCCGAGTTCATCGGTGTCGTCGAATCCGGGCGCCTCGCCCTCGATGGCGATATCCTGGTGGAGGTCGACGATCCGGCCGTGGTCGCGCGGCGGAAGATCAGCTTCGCCGGCCATGTCGTCGTCACCCTGGTGCTGGACGCCAGGGGCAAGCTGGCGGCCGATCCCGATGTCGTCCTCGCCGGCCTCGCCGAGGAGGAGGGCGGGGACCTCGCCGCCGAGATCGTCGACGCGGTTCAGGCCGCCTTGCCGAAGGGCCGGGGCGGCGACGCCGACACGCTGGCCGAGGCCGCGCGGCAGGCCGCGCGCAAGGCCGCCAACCGGCTGACCGGGCGCAAGCCCGTGACCGATGTCCAGGTGATCCGCCTGCGCGGCTAGGTGGATTCCAGAAACCGTCGCAAAGGGTTCTTGCGGCAATGCGGCGGCGATCCTAATTTCCGGTCATCGCCTTCAACCGAGTGGAAGCCATGATCGGACGACTGAACCATATCGCCCTCGCCGTGCCCGACCTTTCGTCGGCGACCGCGCTTTACCGCGACACCCTGGGCGCCAAGGTCTCGGCCCCGATCGACCAGCCGGATCACGGCGTGACCGTCGTCTTCGTCGAACTGCCGAACACCAAGATCGAGCTGCTCTATCCGCTGGGCGAGAAGTCGCCGATCGCCAATTTCCTCGAGCGCAATCCGGGGGGCGGCATCCACCATGTCTGCTACGAGGTCGACGACATCATCGCCGCTCGCGACAAGCTGAAGGCGGAAGGCGCCCGCGTGCTCGGCGACGGCAATCCCAAGATCGGCGCCCATGGCCTGCCGGTGCTGTTCCTGCACCCCAAGGATTTCCTCGGCACCCTCGTCGAGATCGAGGAAGTGGCCAAGGCGGCGTAAGCCGCCTTGGCCCCGAACACGATGCGGACAGCATCATGACCGTCCTCGGCGGTATCGTCTTTTTCTCGATCACCTGGTGGCTGGTGTTTTTCGCCGTGCTGCCCTGGGGCGTGCGCAGCACCGAGGAAGCGGGCGTGCAGGCGGAACGGGGAATCCCTTCGGGTATTCCGCACCGCCCGCCGCTTCTGAAGAAGGTGCTGATCACCACGGGGATCGCCCTGGTGCTGCTGGTGGCTTTTTCGGTCGTCGTTCAATACGACCTGGTGGGCTACCGTCAGTTCATGGAAGCGCCCTGAAGCCCGATGTAGCGACCGGCGGCCCTGATGGGGCCGCCGGCGCCGGCCTTACTCGTGGACCGTATAGGCGCCGAGTTCGCACAGATTGACGCCACGGTCGTCGATCTCGCTGCCGTCCTTGAACACGGTCTTGATGTCATAGGTGCAGGTGGCGCGGCCATCGGCGACGGTGACATCCGTGGCGGCGCCGCTGGGCAGGGCATCTTGGCCCAGCAGGTTTTCTTCCCAGTCGCCGACATTGGCGGGGGAAAGATAGAACTCGGTCACGGCGGCGCTGGTGCCGTTGTTCAGGGTGAAGGTCAGGTCTTCCGCCAGGGCCGGTGCGGCGCCGGCCGAAATCGCAAGCAACGCGAACAATCCGCTTTTCAGCGCGGAGGATGGGCTCATTTGTCGGGGCCTCTTTCTTTTTGGGTCCGGTCGCCCTTCGGAGCGAGCCGGTCATGCCTGCGGCACGCACCATCATTCCCATGGCGGCCACGACTTGGCCAACATCAAGACAAGATCATGAAGCCTGATGGTCAGAAGGCGAGAGGATAGCCCCCGAAACGACACAAGGCCCCGGAGGGCCTTGCGCTAACTCTGCACTTTGCACTGTCGGCAGCCGTTATATTTCGGCCTTGGTAGCCCCGACGGCGCTTCCTCCCTAAACTTGGGTGAGCCGAGCCGGCCCCCTTTTTCGGTGAGGAGGATGCTACTCAATAGCCGCATGGGAGTCACGCGGTTTCGTCATGTGTGCCCCGAAAAAGTGCAACATGCTTTTTTATCAGGCTTAAAAGCGCGTGAATCAGCAAGATGAGTATCGGTTTGTGACAATCGACTTCGACTAAAGTCTGGGGGTGGCGATTCGCCGCGGTGAATCCTGCACCAGCTGGCACGGGGCGGGATTACAAGCGGGTGCCGATTGCGTCGCGGCCCCGATTTCCCTACCTTCGCCGCCTGATCAACGAGAAATCCGCCATGCGTCTGTCCCGCTATTTCCTGCCTACCCTTCGCGAAAACCCGGCCGAAGCGCAGATCGTCTCGCACCGGCTGATGCTGCGTGCCGGCCTTGTCCGCCAGTCGGCCGCCGGCATCTACTCCTGGCTGCCGCTGGGCCTCAAGGTCCTGCGCAACATCGAGAAGATCGTGCGCGAGGAGCAGAACCGGGCCGGCGCCATCGAATTGCTGATGCCGACCATCCAGTCGGCCGACCTGTGGCGGGAATCGGGCCGTTACGAAGCCTATGGCAAGGAGATGCTGCGCATCACCGACCGCCACGAGCGCGAGATGCTGTTCGGCCCGACCAACGAGGAACTGATCACCGCGATCGTCCGCGACAGCATCAAGACCTACCGGGATCTGCCGCGGAACCTCTATCACATCCAGTGGAAGTTCCGGGACGAGGTGCGCCCCCGCTTCGGCGTGATGCGCGGCCGCGAATTCCTGATGAAGGATGCCTATTCCTTCGACATCGACAAGGAAGGCGCGCGCCGGGCTTACGAGAAGATGTTCGTCGCTTACCTCCGCACCTATGCCCGCATGGGGCTGAAGGCGATCCCGATGGCGGCCGACACCGGCCCGATCGGCGGCGACATGAGCCATGAATTCATCATCCTGGCCGACACGGGCGAAAGCGCCGTCTTCTGCCACAAGGATCTGGTCGATTACGACATCCTCGGCACCGAGGTCGATTTCGACGCCAGCCTGACCCCGATCATCGATCGCTGGACCGGTCTCTACGCCGCGACCGACGAGAAGCATGACGCCGCCCGCTTCGACGCCGAAGTGCCGGCCGACAAGCAGATCGCGGCCCGGGGCATCGAGGTCGGCCACATCTTCTATTTCGGCACCAAATATTCGAAGCCGATGGGCGCCGTCGTCGCCGGCCCGAACGGCGAATCGATCGAACTCGAGATGGGCTCCTATGGCATCGGCGTCTCGCGCCTGATGGGCGCCATCATCGAGGCGAGCCACGATGATGCCGGCATCGTCTGGCCGGAAAGCGTCGCGCCGTTCAAACTCGGCCTCGTCAACCTGAAGGCGGGCGATGCCGCCGTGGACGCCGCCTCGGCCAAGCTCTACGCCGCGCTGGAAGCCGCCGGGGTCGAGACCCTGTATGACGACACCGACGAGCGCGCGGGCGCGAAATTCGCCACCATGGACCTGATCGGCCTGCCCTGGCAGGTTCATGTCGGGCCGCGCGGCGTCGCCAGGGGCGTCGCCGAGATCAAGAACCGCAAGACCGGCGAGCGCACGGAAGTCGCTCTCGACGAGGTGGTGGCCAGGTTTGCCGCGGCCTGAGGGCCGGCGGGGGAGAACAGGATGTTCCGTCGTTTCGAATGGATGCTGGCCGGGCGCTATCTGCGCGCCCGGCGACAGGAAGGCTTCATCTCGATCATCGCCTGGTTCTCCCTGCTCGGCATCGGTCTGGGCGTCGCGACGCTGATCATCGTCATGGCGGTGATGAACGGCTTCCGCGCCGAACTGATGGGCCGGATCCTCGGCATCAACGGCCATGTCGTCGTTCAGGCCCAGTTCGGCCCGATGCCGGATTACGGCGACCTGGCGGCCAAATACGAAGCCCTGCCGGATGTCGTCAGCGCCATGCCCATGGTCG
The DNA here is from genome assembly GCA_025869435.1 of Zavarzinia sp. Lineage (GTDB taxonomy): Bacteria > Pseudomonadota > Alphaproteobacteria > Zavarziniales > Zavarziniaceae > Zavarzinia. The sequence continues at coordinate 3,054 of JAOZVS010000009.1, read as the reverse complement.
AGGCCCAGGTGATGGTCACGGCGCGGGGCCAGGCGGGCGGCGGACTCGTGCGCGGCCTGTCCCAATCCGATCTGGCCCGGCTACCGCTGGTCGCCGGCAATATCGTCGCCGGTTCGGTCGCCGATTTCACCGGCGATGATGTCGTGATGATCGGCCAGCGCATGGCCGACCGCATGGGCGTTCGCGTCGGCGATTCCGTCACCATCCTGTCGCCCAATGGCACGACGACGGTGGTCGGCACCACGCCGCGCATGAAGGCCTATCGCATCGCCGGGTTGTTCAACCTCGGCATGGCGGAATACGACAGTACCTTCGTCTTCATGCCGATCGACGCCGCGCGGGCTTTCTTCAGGACCGGCGAAGGCGTCTCGGCGATAGAAGTCATGATCCGCCAGCCGGACGATGCCGCCATGGTCGGCAAGAAGCTGGTCGGCCTGTCGCCGGTCGGCACAAGGGCGACAACCTGGCAGGTGCTGAACGCGACCTTCTTCGGGGCGCTGGCGGTGGAGCGGAACGTGATGTTCCTGATCCTGACCCTGATCATCGTCGTCGCCGCCTTCAACATCATCTCGTCGCTGATCATGCTGGTGAAGGACAAGGGCAGGGGAATCGCCATCCTGCGCACCATGGGCGCGACCCAGGGCATGATCATGCGCGTGTTCCTGATCTGCGGCGCTTCGATCGGGGTGATCGGCACCCTCGGGGGCTTCGCCCTCGGTGTCGTCTTCTGCGAGAATATCGAGACGATCCGCCAGGCCCTGCAAAGCCTGACCGGCGCCCGCCTGTTCCCGGACGAGATCTATTTCCTGTCCAAGATCCCGGCCAAGATGGAAATCGACGAGACGATCACGGTGGTTCTCATGGGGCTGGCCCTGTCGCTTCTGGCGACGCTCTACCCGTCGTGGCGGGCGGCAAGGCTCGATCCGGTGGAGGCCCTGCGTCATGAGTGAGGCCTCGCTGCGTCTGACCGGCATCACCCGCAGTTTCGTTCAGGGGGCGGAGCGGCTGGATGTTCTGCGCGGGGCGGAGCTGGAACTCCATCCGGGCGAGATCGTCGCCCTGGTCGGGCCGTCCGGCGCCGGCAAGTCGACCCTGCTGCATATCGCGGGCCTGCTGGAAAAGCCGACCTCGGGCGATGTCGTCGTCGGCGGTATTGCCGCTGGTCACCGCTCGGATCGGGAGCGGACGGGGCTTCGCCTGTCCCATCTCGGCTTCGTCTACCAGTTCCATCACCTGCTGCCGGAATTCACCGCGCTGGAGAATGTGATGGTGCCGCAGCTGATCGCGGGCGTCCCCAAGGCCAAGGCGCGGGAGCGGGCCCTGATCCTCCTCGACAAGGTCGGCCTGACCGCGCGGGCGAACCACCGCCCGGCCAAGCTCTCCGGCGGCGAGCAACAGCGCGTCGCCATCGTGCGGGCGCTGGCCAATCGACCCAAGGTCCTGCTGGCGGACGAGCCGACCGGCAATCTGGACGAGCGGACGGCGGATCTCGTGTTCGGCGAGCTTCTGCATCTTGTCCGCGACGAAGGCCTGTCGGCCCTGATCGCCACCCATAATCCGGCGCTGGCGGCGCGGATGACCCGCACCGTCCAGATGCACGAAGGCCGTTTGGTTACGCTCTGAACCGCCGCCGGCCCGGTCGTCGCCCCGGCGAAGGCCGGGGCCTTTCGACCCGTTCGCACCCCATGGCGCCAAGATTCCGGCCTTGGCCGGAGTCACGCGGCGTTGGAGAGGGGAAGTCCCTGTCCTAGACTGGGGCTTCAGGAGAATCGCTCATGGCCTATGCCCCCTTCGTGCATCTGCACGTCCATACCGCCTTTTCGCTGTCTGAAGGGGCGATCCCCGTCAAGAAGCTGGTGGCATTGGCGCAGAAGGCGGGGATGCCGGCGATCGCGGTCACCGATACCAACAATCTGTTCGGCGCCCTCGAATTCTCCGACACGGCGGTGAAATCGGGCGTTCAGCCGATCATGGGCGTGCAGCTGTCGATCGCGCCGCCCGGCTCGGCCGAGCGCAGCGGTCGCCGGCCCGATCCCGACCCCATCGTTTTGCTGGCCCAGAATCCGGCCGGTCTCGCCAATCTCCTGAAACTGTCCAGCGCTGCCTATGTCGACGCGGAAACGGGCCGCCCGCCCGAGGTGGCGATCGAAGCCCTCGCGCCGCATACCGAAGGCCTGTTGTGCCTGACCGGCGGCGCCAAGGGGCCGATCGGCCGCCTGCTGTTCGAGGGCCAGAAGGATGCGGCGCGCGAACTGCTGGCCCGTTTCGAGGCGATGTTCCCGGGGCGGCTCTACATCGAGATCCAGCGCCATGGCATGGAGGACGAGGAGGCGACCGAACCCGGCCTGATCGAACTCGCCTATGAGCGCGACATTCCGCTGGTCGCGACCAACGACTGCTATTTCGCCGACGAGGCGACCTATCCCGCCCACGACGCCTTGCTGTGCATCGCCGAGGGCTCGACCGTCGGCAATACCGAGCGCCGGCATCTGACCCCCGGCCACCGTTTCCGCTCGGCCGAGGAAATGCGCGAGCTGTTCGCCGACCTGCCGGAGGCTGTGGATAACACCCTGGTGATCGCCAGGCGCTGCGCGATCCGCGCCAGGACCCGGGGGCCGCTGCTGCCGCCTTTTCCCTGTGGCGAAGGCCACGACGAAATCTCCGAACTCCGTCGCATGGCGAAGGAGGGGCTGGAGATGCGTCTCGAGCGCCATGTCTTCACCCCGGCGATGGATGAGGAAAAGCGCAAGGAAGTCGCGGTAACCTATTGGGATCGTTTGGAATTCGAGCTGGGCGTCATCATCAAGATGAAATTCCCCGGCTATTTCCTGATCGTGTCGGACTTCATCCAGTGGGCGAAGCGCCACGGCATTCCGGTGGGGCCGGGCCGCGGCTCGGGCGCGGGTTCGCTGGTCGCCTGGGCACTGCAGATCACCGATGTGGACCCTTTGCGCTTCGGCCTGCTGTTCGAGCGTTTCCTGAATCCCGAACGCGTCTCGATGCCCGACTTCGACATCGACTTCTGCCAGGCCAACCGCGACCGCGTGATCGACT
>JAOZVS010000008.1:12028-21402 GCA_025869435.1 Zavarzinia sp. | reverse complement strand
GGCGTCCTGCGCGCCCTTGCGGTGCATGATGTTCTTAAACTGGGAATGACCTGCCATGATGTCTCTCCAGGGGCCGGGTGAACCGTAGCCCTGATCTAGTCTTACGAGCGATTGGGGTGGAAATTACCATATCTGGTAGGAAAGCGTAGCCTTCAGTCCGAAGCCCTTCAGTCGGGAGGCCACTGGGGCTTCAGCCGGCCGCCGACGCGGATCGGCTCGATCTTCAGGGCAAGGCCCGTCCGGTCGTCGGTCTCGACCAGTAGGCCGCAAACCGTCGCCTCGCCCGAGGCCGCCTCGAAGCGGCCGCCGGGGATCTTGCGGATGAAGCGGTTCACCGGCTCGGCCTTGTCCATGCCGATCACGCTGTCGTAATCGCCGCACATGCCGGCATCGGTCTGATAGGCGGTGCCGCCGGTGAAGATCTGGGCATCCGCCGTCGGGATATGGGAATGGGTGCCGACGACGAGCGAGACCCGGCCGTCGCAGACATGGCCCATGGCCATCTTCTCGGAGGTCGCCTCGGCATGAACATCGACGATGATCGCCGAGACCGTGGCGCCCAGACGCACCTTCGCCAGTTCCGCCTCGACCGCCGCGAAGGGATCGTCCAGCGGGTCCATGAAGATGCGGCCCATGACGTTGATCACCAGCACCTTGCGGCCGCCCTGCGCCGTCTCGAAGATGCCGGCGCCGCGCCCCGGCGCCGTCGGCGGGTAGTTGCGCGGGCGCAGCAGCCGGGGGTCGCCGCCGATATAGGACAGCGTTTCCTTCTGGTCGAAGGCATGATTGCCGGTCGAGATCACGTCGACGCCGAGGGCGTAGAAGTCCTTGGCGATCTGCGCGGTGATGCCGAAGCCCCCCGCCGCGTTCTCGCCATTGACGACGATGAAGTCGGGTTTCAGCCGGGCCCTGATGTCGGGCAGATGTTTGGCCAGCGCGTCGCGGCCGGACCGGCCGACGACATCGCCGAAGAAAAGCAGCCTCATGGGCGGATTCCGATCGTCTCGCGCTCGGTTACGATCCAGTCGAGGGCGGCGTCATTCGCCGCGCGGGGCACGGATGCCACTTCCTGCACCGAAAAAGCAAGCCCGATGGCGATGAAATGGGGTTTTGCCGCACGCAGACGCGGCAAGGTGCGGTCGTAATAGCCCCCGCCCTGGCCAAGCCGGCCGCCCGAGCGGTCGAAACCGACCAGGGGCACCAGCACCACGTCGGGCAGGATTTCAGCGCCGGCCGCGGGCACGGGAATGTCGAATTCCCCGGCCTCGAGGGCGAGGCCCTCGGCCCAGCCCCGGAATTCGAGCGGACGGCCCGGCGCCACGACGACCGGCAGACACAGGCCGAAGCCCCGGGCCGAAAGCTCGCGCAGGGCCGGCAGGGGATCGATCTCGCTGCCATGGGCGACATAGCCGGCGACGGTGCCGATGTCCGGCAGGGGAACCGCCGCCAGATGCGCCGACAGGCCCTCGGACGCATCGGGCTGGGCCGCGCGCGCGGACTTCCGCTTCTCGCGCAGCAGCTTTCGCAAGCCAGCCTTTTCGTCGTCGATATCCATCGGCCCGGCGCCCGCAGTTTCCGACAAGGTGAGGATCCGGCGCGAGGGGCCGGAAAGGGTGTGGCGGGACCACCGAAGCCGCTGGCGGTCCGATCCTCTGTGGCCTGCGTCAGCAGGTGGGCGCCATGTTCCCGGACCAAGGCCCGGAAAGGGACAGCTCCCGTAGAGTCGGTATTGGCCCCAGGGATTGCAGTGCCTGGCGTGCGCAGCAGTGCCCGCCACGCCTTCTATTTAGGGACTCGGACCCCACTTGTCCAAGCCCTCGTTTCACAATTCGGCACGGGCGCCCTGTGCCATCGCCGAAACCATGGTACTTTGCCTTCGGGAGCGGCAGGGCAACGCCATCGCAGGAGGATGTCGGGATGAACCGGACGACCACGATCCTCGCCCTTGTGACCGGGCTTGCCGCCGGCTGCGGCCCGGCCCTGGCCGGCGACCTTTACCGCATCCAGCCGGGCACCACGACGATCGGCTTTTCCGTCGATCATCTCGGCCTGTTCTCGACCGCTGGCACCTTCGGCCGTTTCGAGGGCAATCTCCTCCTCAATCTCGATGATCCGAGCCGCAGCCGGGTCGAGGTGCGGGTGGACACGACCTCCGTCGCCGTCCCCTCCGACCTCGCCGCCGACATGCTGCGCTCGGCGGATTATTTCGACCCCGCGCGCTTTCCCCAGCTGCGCTTCAAGGCCGTTTCGGTGAAGGACCTCGGCAACGACCGGGTCGAGATCACCGGCGACCTGACCATCCGCGACATCACAAGGCGCGAAATTCTTCAGGCCGAGCTGACCGGGCGCAACACCGACCCCGTGACCAAGGCCGAGGTCGCCGATTTCGTCGCCTCCGGCACCGTGGAGCGCGCCGATTTCGGCATGACCGCCGATCAGGATTTCGTTTCGAACGACGTGCGGCTGGTCATCACCGCCCATATCCGGCTCGACCCCGGCGGCTGAGCGCCGCGGCACCGGCTGCGCCTTGCTTCCGCCGTCTCCCTTGGGGCAAAGTTCTTTCCCGGTCGGAACAAGGGGATTCCCGTGAAGCGTCATCCCTTCATCATGGCGGTCTGCAGCGACTTCGCCGGCCAGGTCCGGGGCAAGGGCTTCCCGGCCGAGGATCTGGCGGATCGCCTCGCCAAGGGCGTGGGCTGGACCCCGACCAATGTCATGATCAACTGCTTCGGCGCCATTCCGGCGACGCCCTTCGGCCCGCGGGGCGACCTGATCCTGCTGCCCGACCCCGCCGCCGAATTGAAGGTCGATTTCGAGGACGGCGGCGTGCCCGAGCATTTCTTCATCGGCGACATCCTCGACATGGCGCGGGCGCCCTGGTCCTGCTGCACGCGAAGTTATCTGAAGCAGGCGGTGGAGCGGCTGAGCGCCGAATTCGGCCTTCGGCTTCGCGTCGCCTTCGAGCATGAATTCTTCCACGGCGGGGTGGCGGAGCGGCCGGGCGGCGCCTATGGGCTCGACGCGATCCGCAGGGCCGGTGATTTCCCCCATGCCCTGATCGCCGCCATGAAGGCCGCCGGGCTCGAGCCGGAAACCGTGCTGCCCGAATATGGCCCCTGCCAGATCGAGGCGACCATGCGCCCCGCCCTCGCCCTTCAGGCGGCGGACCGGGCGGTGATGCTGCGCCAGGTCACGCAAGCCCTCGCCTTCCGCCAGGGCAGCTGGGTCAGTTTCTCGCCGGTGGTGACGCCCGGTATCGTCGGCAATGGCGTCCATGTCCATTTCAGCCTGGAAGACGAAGCGGGCAAGCCCCTGTCCCACGACGGGGACGCGCCGGATGGCATTTCCGATATCGCCAGCCGCTTCATCGCCGGCATCCTCGACCTTGGTCCCGCGCTCTGCGGTCTGACGGCACCGAGCGTGCTGTCCTACGAGCGCCTGAAGCCCAATTCCTGGAGCACCAATCTCACCAACCTCGGCTGGCGCGACCGGGAAGCCTTCGTCCGCATCTGCCCGGTCTCGGACGTGCCGGGCGAGGATGTCTCGCGCGGCTTCAATTTCGAGTATCGCGCGGCCGATGGCGCGGCCAGTCCCTATCTCGTCCTCGGCGCCCTGATCCGGGCGGGACTCGCCGGGCTGGAAGCGGACGAACCCGCGCCGCCCGCGACCCTCGACGGGCCGGACGTCCTGTCGGCGGAGGAATGGGCGCTTCGAGGCATCCGCCCCCTGCCCTCCAGCCTCTCGGAGGCACTGGAGGCGCTGGAGGCGGCGGGCGAGGCGCTGATCGAGAATTCGGAAATGCGCATCGCCTACCTGATGCACAAGCGGGGCGAGATCGCGGCGGTCGATGGGCTCGACCTTGCCGCGCTCGCCGCCAGATATGCCCGTGTCTACTGAGTGAGGTTGCTTGCCATGGCCGTCCAGAAACCCTATCGCACCCGCGACCTGCCGATCGTGCCCGAGCGCACGGCGATCATCGTGATCGACGCCCAGAACGGCCTGCTCGACGACGGCACCCCGGAAGAGAAGCCCTATTTCCAACACCAATTGCACCAGGTGGCCCTGCCCAACATCGCCCGCCTGATCGCGAAGGCGCGGGCGACCGGCATCGAGGTGATCTACACGGTGATCGAGAGCCTGACCCTCGACGGGCGGGACCGCAGCCTCGACTACAAGGTCAGCGACTTCAACTACCCCAAGGGCGGCTGGGACTCGAAGGTGCTCGACGCGGTCCTGCCGGTCGGCGACGAGATCGTGCTGCCCAAGACTTCGTCCAGCCTGTTCAATTCGACCATCTTCGAATATCTGCTGCGCAACCTCGGCGTCGATGCCGTGATCGCGGTCGGCTTCCTGACCGACCAATGCGTCGACCTTGCCGTGCGCGACGGCGCCGACCGTGGCTTCGAGATGATCTGCGTGACCGACGCCTGCGCCACCAAGAGCGAGGAGCGCCACAATTGGGCGCTCCGCCTCAACAAGGGCTACTGCCGCCAGGCGACGACCGACGAGATCCTGGCCGAGATGGTCTGAGCCGCCGCGGCGATCAGGACGGCGCCCGGCAGGTAATCCCGGTCGCGCCTTCGCGGATGCTGGTGCCGGCATGGCCCGCCACCATGGCGCCCGCGTCCTGCAGGCGGCCGATCACCGCCCGGCCCTGCCCGCCCTGCGCGAAGGCGATCGCCGCCGCCACCTTCGGCCCCATGGAGCCGGCGGCGAAATCGAGGGCGGCGAGGGCCTGCGGCGAGGCTTCCGCGATGGCGCGGGCTTCCGGCTGGTGCCAGTCCAGCATCACCGCCTCGACATCGGTCAGCATCATCAGGAGATCGGCGCGCAAGGAGCGCGCGAGCACGCCGCTGGCCAGATCCTTGTCGATCACCGCCTCGATGCCCTGGAGATGACCGGCCTCGTCCCGGACGACCGGAATGCCACCGCCGCCGGCACAGATCACCAGGACCCCCGCATCGACCAGATCGGCGACGATCGGCGCCACCAGGATCTCGGCGGGCGCGGGCGAGGCCACCACCCGGCGCCAGCCCGTGCCGTCGCGGGCGACGGCGAAGCCCTTGGCCGAGAGCCGGGCCGCCCCGGCATCGTCGCAGACCGGGCCGATCGGCTTCGTCGGATGGTTGAAGGCGGGGTCGCGCGGATCGACCCGCACCTGCGTCAGCAGGGTCGCGACCCGGCGCGTGGACCCGAGCAGATTGCGCATCTCGCGCTCGATCAGATAGCCGATCATGCCTTCCGACTGGGCGTCCAGCACATCGAGCGGCTGATCCCCATCGGCCGGGCCGGCCGCCGCCTGAAGGGCGAGGAGGCCGACCTGGGGACCATTGCCATGAGTGATCACCACCTGGTGTCCGGCCTCGACGAGGGGCGCGAGGCTGATCGCCGCCAGTTTCACGTTGCTCGCCTGATTGGCCGCCGACAGGGCTTCACCCCGGCGCAGCAGGGCATTGCCGCCCAGGGCCGCGACGATCCGCATGGCGCTACGATCCGATCGTGGCGACGAGGATCGCCTTGATCGTGTGCATCCGGTTCTCGGCCTGGTCGAAGACGATGGAGGCGGGGCTCTCGAACACCTCGTCGGTCACTTCCATGCAGTCGATGCCGTAGCGCTTGGCGATGTCGGCGCCCACCTCGGTCTCGGCATTGTGGAACGAGGGCAGGCAATGCATGAACTTGACGTAAGGATTGCCGCTGGCCGCCATGACCTCGCGGGTGATGCGATAGGGGGTGAGCTGGGCGATGCGCTCGGCCCAGATGCTGTCCGGCTCGCCCATCGACACCCAGACGTCGGTATAGAGGAAATCGGCCCCCTTCACCGCCGCGCCGATATCCTCGGTCACCGTCAGGCTGCCGCCGTTCTCCGCCGCCATGCGGTTCACCGCCTCGACGAAGGGGGCATCGGGCCAGAGAGCGCGGGGCGCCGCGATCCGCATGTCGATGCCGACCTTGGCCGCGCCTTCCGCCAGCGAGCGCGCGACATTGTTGCGCCCGTCGCCCAGGAAGGTGACGCCAAGATCCGACAGATGCTTGTGGGTGAATTCCCGCATGGTCATGAAGTCGGCGAGAATCTGGGTCGGATGCGACTGGTCGGTCAGGCCGTTGTAGACCGGAACGCCGGCGTAACGCGCCAGTTCCTCGGCGATCGACTGGCCGAAACCCCGGTATTCGATGGCGTCATAGACCCGGCCCAGCACCCGGGCGGTGTCCTTCATCGATTCCTTGTGGCCGATCTGCGAGCCGGACGGGCCGAGATAGGTCACATGGGCGCCCTGGTCATAGGCCGCGACCTCGAAGCCGGTGCGGGTGCGAGTCGAATCCTTCTCGAAGATCAGGGCGATGTTCTTGCGGGTCAGGCGCGGCACTTCGAAGCCGCCATATTTCGCCGCCTTCAGCTCCTGCGCCAGGCGCAGCAGGAAGCGGATTTCATCGGGCGAGAAGTCGCTGAGGGTCAGGACGCTGCGGCCGCGCAGGTTGATCGGCATGGGATATCCTCTCGTGTCAGGCGGGGTCGCGCAGGATCGGGCAGGTCATGCAATGGCCGCCGCCGCGCCCCCGGCCCAGTTCCGAGCCTTCGATGGTGATGACCTCGACGCCGGCGCGGCGCAGCAGGGTGTTGGTATAGACGTTGCGGTCGTAGGCGACGACGACGCCGGGGGCGAGGGAGACGACGTTATTGCCGTCGTCCCATTGCTCCCGCTCCGCCTCGAAGGCATCGCCGCCGGTGTTGACCACCTGCAGGTGCTTGATGCCCAGGGCCTCGGCGACCACGGTCAGGAAAGGCCTCGTCTCCTCGTGGACGGCGATGCCCGATGGCCCCGCGCCCGCCTCGATCACGAAGGGACGGATGCGGTCGACCACCGATGGGAACTGGGTCACCTTGTCCCGGTCGCAGAAGGTGAAGACCGTGTCGAGATGCATGAAGCTGCGGTCGCGCGGCATCAGGGCGGCGATCACCTTGGCCGCGCCGCCCGAATTCAGCAGGCGGGAGGCAAGGCCGGCGACTGCCTGCGGTGTCGTCCGTTCACCCATGCCGATCAGCACGACGCCATTGCCGACCGGCATGACGTCGCCGCCCTCGATGGTCGACAATCCGGGATCGCCATCGACGACATCGCGCCAGATCTCGAAGCCCGCATCCTTGAAGCGGGGATGGAAGCGATAGATGGCGGCGACATTGGCAGCCTCCGGCCGGCGCGCCGGCCAGAAGGGGCTGGCGACCGCCGCGCCGCCATAGACCCAGAAGGAACTGTCCCGCGTGAACAGCTGGTTGGGCAGCGGCGCCAGGACGAAATCCTTCGGCTCCATCGCATTGGCCGTCAGCCCGGTGGGCAGGAAGGGCAATTCGCCCCGGGCGATACCGCCAACCAGCACGGCGGAAAGCTGGGCGGCCGGCATTTCATCCAGCCAGCCGCGCAATTCATCCGCGAAATCCGGCCCGACGATGGTCGGCGACAGGCGCCGGTCCAGCAGCCAGTCCCGGGCTTCCCTGTCCTCCATGGTCTTCGCCAGCAATTCGCCAAAGACATGGACGGTTACATCCCGCTCGCGCATGGCGTCGACGAAGGCGTCGTGTTCTTGGCGCGCCTTCTTCACCCACAATACATCGTCGAACAGCAGGGCGTGGCAATTGTCGGGCGTCAGGCGGCGCAGCGACAGGTCGGGCCGGTGCACGATCACTTCGCGCAGGCGGCCGATCTCGGAGTGGACACCGAGTTGCATGATGCAGTCTCCTTCGCCGGGGGTCAGAGCGGGCTGATGTCGCCGTGCCAGATCAGATAGGCGGCGGCGACGCCGGCGACCACGAGACCAACGGCGATCAGCGCTTCGACCGGGGTGAAGGCGCGTCCGCCCTGTTCCTGGCGGGCCTTCATGTAGATCAGGATGCCCGGGGCGTAGAGCATGGCGCACATGAAGATATAGGTCGGTCCGGCGGCATAGATCAGCCACAGGCCATAGACCGTGGCCAGAAGGCCGATGAAGAGGGCCCCCATCCGCGACTCGCCCGGCCGGTAGCTTTCGCCGGTCAGCGCCAGCTTGGCGGCGAAAGCGCCCGAGAAGACATAGGGCACCAGGATCGCCGAGGAGGCGATGTAGAACAGGGCCTGATAGGTGCTCTGCGCGAAGAGGGTGACGATCAGGAACAGCTGGACGAAACCATTGGTGACCCAGAGCGAGTTGGCGGGCACGCCCTTGCTGTTCTCGCCGGCGAAGAAGCGCGGCATCGTGCCGTCCCTGGCCGCCGCATAGGGAATTTCCGCCGCCAGCATGGTCCAGGCGAGGAAGGCGCCGAGAACCGAGACGACGACCGCGAGATTGATCACCACCGCGCCCCACGGCCCGACCACATGTTCGAGGACGCCGGCCATGGACGGGTTCTTCAGGCCCGCCAGTTCCGGCTGGGTCATGATGCCGAGCGAGAGCAGCGAGACGAGGGCATAGAGGGCGAGACAAGTCAGGAAGCCGATGACTGTCGCCCGGCCGATGTCGGCGCGGTGCTCGGCCCGGCCGGATTCGACGCTGGCGCCTTCGATACCGATGAAGACCCAGAGGGTGACCAGCATCGTGCTCTTCACCTGGGTCATCACCGAACCGAGGTCGGTATTGGTCGCGCCCGAGAGGTCGAGGGTGAAGGTATCCATCTTGAAGGCGACGACGGCGACCGCGACGAAGAGCACGATCGGCGCGATCTTGGCGACCGTCGTGATCAGATTGACCGCCGCCGCCTGGCGCACGCCGCCCAGGATCAGGAAATGGATGGCCCACAGCACGGCCGAGGCGCCGACCACCGCCTGCCAGGTATTGCCGTCGCCGAACACCGGCACGAAATAGGCCAGCGCGGAGAACAGCACCACGGCATAGGAGACATTGCCGATCCAGGCCGACAGCCAGTAACCCCAGGCGCTGTTGAAGCCGAGGAAATCGCCGAAGCCCGCGCGGGCATAGGCATAGGGGCCGGCATCGAGTTCCGGCCGCCGGGTGGCGAGGGCGCGGTAAACGAGGACGAGGGCCAGCATGCCGACGGCGGTGATGCCCCAGCCGATCATGATCGCCAGCGGCCCGGCGCCATTGGCCATGTTCTGCGGCAGGCTGAACACGCCCGCGCCGACCATCGAGCCGACGACGATGGCGGACAGCATGCCGAGGCGCAGTTTTTTCTTGTCGGCCGAACGCAATTCGGCCGCCTGGGTTGTCACCGTCATGGTGCGTGTCCTCTTTTTCTAGTTTCCAACCGTGTGGTTGGCTGCCCGAGGATTACACCGAGTGGGCGCCCGTTCCTTGACCGAAGTCAAGGCGGGTTCATCTGCCCCAAGGACGGGGGAAGGATGGCGATCGCATCATGAAATGGATGAAGGGGCCGCGGAGCGGAC
>JAOZVS010000008.1:0-12018 GCA_025869435.1 Zavarzinia sp. | reverse complement strand
CTCCCGACAGGCCAGCATATCACGCGGGCAATATCGATCCCTCGATACCCCTTGAGACAAAACGCGATCAGACGACCGGCTTTCTCGGCCGCCCCCCACGGGCGCCATTCGCGCGGGCGGCGGCCGCTTTGACTGGACTCTGGGCCTTGCCACCGGCCTTGCCCATGTCCACCGCCAGCCAGTTGCGCCCGACCAACTGCGTCATGAGATCGGGAACATAGAAACCTTCGTCCAGGGGCATGAAATGGACATGGGTTCCGGCATTGATTTCAGCCTCCGCCAGATCTTCGGCGCCAGCTGCCTCGAACCCCCGCAACAGGGCGGGCGGAAAGGACAATTCGACCCCGGTCGCCAGTTTGAGCACGATCAGGCGCCGTTCCGCATCGAATCGCGCGGCAAGCACCGGCGCGTTGTCCCGCCGGGTCTTCGCGAATGCCCGCTGCGCCGCGGCGAGTTCCAGATCAGTCGCCATGGATCTCGCTCCATTTCTCCAGAAGCATCGGTCGGTGCGGTTCGATCGATGCGAGCACGCGGCGCAACTCCGCCGACGGGAAATTCGTCTCCCTGACCCTCAAGCCAGGGCCAATCTCGACAATCGCCGCGAGCCCCTTGCCCGTGACATGAACATGAGGTGGCGGGTGATCGTTGAAATAGATCGTGATCCGATAGCCCAGAATGATCAGCAACGTCGGCATTTTAAACCCAAGCGCTTGGGTTTATCAAGACTGACGCTGAACGGCTCAAGCCCGCGCCTTGGCCGCCGCCTCGTCGCCCAGCGCCGCCAGCACTTCGGCGACGATGTGGCGGGCGTTCAGGCCGGCGACATCGTACATGGCGCTCGGGCTGTCCTGATCGATGAAGATATCGGGCAGGACCATCGGCCGGACCTTCAGCCCGCGATCGAGCAGGGCGTTCCGGGCGAGGAAATGCAGCACGAAGCTGGAGAAACCGCCGACCGAGCCTTCCTCGATGGTGACCAGCACCTCATGCTCGCGGGCGAGACGGCGGATCAGGTCTTCGTCGAGGGGCTTGGCGAAACGGGCATCGGCGACCGTCGCCGAGATGCCGCGCGCGGCCAGGGCGTCGGCGGCCTTCAGCGCCTCGCCGAGGCGGGTGCCGAGCGAGAGGATGGCGACGCGGCTGCCCTCGCGCACGATGCGGCCCCTGCCGACTTCGAGCGGCTGGAGATCGGCGGGGATATCGACCCCGACCCCTTCACCCCGGGGGAAGCGGAAGGCGGAAGGCGCGTCGTCGATCGCGGCGGAAGTCGCGACCATGCGCGCCAGTTCCGCCTCGTCCGAGGGCGCCATCAGGACGAAATTCGGCAGGCAGCCGAGATAGGCGAGATCGAAGGAGCCGGCATGGGTCGGGCCGTCGGCCCCGACGAGGCCCGCCCGGTCGATGGCGAAACGCACCGGCAGCTTCTGGATGGCGACGTCATGCACCACCTGGTCGTAGCCGCGCTGCAGGAAGGTGGAATAGAGCGCGCAGACCGGCTTCAGGCCTTCGGTCGCCATGCCGGCGGCGAAGGTCACCGCGTGCTGTTCGGCGATGCCGACGTCGAAGCAGCGTTTTGGAAACCGCTCGCCGAAGCGGTCGAGGCCGGTGCCGGACGGCATGGCGCCCGTGATGGCGACGATCTTCTCGTCTTTCTCGGCGAGGTGGATCAGGGCGTCGGAAAAGACGCGCGTGTATTGCGGAGCGTTGGGCTTCGCCTTCACCTGGGCGCCGGTCGCGACATCGAAGCGGACGACGCCGTGGTACTTGTCGGCGGCGGCTTCGGCGGGCGGATAGCCCTTGCCCTTCTGCGTGATGACATGGACGAGGATCGGGCCGTTGCCGGCATCCCGCGCGTTGCGCAGCACGGGCAGCAGATGCTCGAGATTATGGCCGTCGATCGGGCCGACGTAATAGAAGCCCAGTTCCTCGAACAGGGTGCCGCCGCCCGAGGCCATGCCGCGGGCATATTCCTCGGCGCGCTTCGCCGTCCGCTCGAAGCTCTTGGGGAAGCGCTGCATCATCTGCTTGGCCAGATGACGGAAATTGACATAGGAGCGGGATGACATCAGCCGCGCCAGATAGGCGCTCATGGCGCCGACGGGCGGCGCGATCGACATGTCGTTGTCGTTGAGGATGACGATCAGCCGGCTATCCATCGAGCCGGCGTTATTCATCGCCTCATAGGCCATGCCGGCCGACATGGCGCCGTCGCCGATCACCGCGATCACATGGTTGTCGCCGCCCTGCAGGTCCCGCGCCACCGCCATGCCGAGGCCGGCCGAGATCGAGGTCGAGGAATGAGCGGCGCCGAAGGGATCGTACTCGCTTTCCGCCCGCTTGGTGAAGCCCGACAGGCCGCCGCCCTGGCGCAGGGTGCGGATGCGGTCGCGGCGATGAGTCAGGATCTTGTGCGGATAGGCCTGGTGGCCGACATCCCAGATCAGCCGGTCGCGCGGGGTCTCGAAGACATAATGCAGGGCGACGGTCAGCTCGATCACGCCGAGGCCGGCACCGAGATGGCCGCCGGTGATGGAGACGGCGTCGATCGTCTCGGCGCGCAATTCGGCCGCCAGCTGAGGCAGATCCTCCTCGGCCAGCTTGCGCAGGTCCTCCGGCCCGGAAACCTGGTCCAGGAGAGGGGTGAGCGGCGGACTGATTGACACCGTGTTCATGTCCTCAAAGCGACCGGATTCAGGATTTGCGGTCGACGACGAAACGCGCCAGCGCGGCCAGCCGGTCGGCCCGCTTGCCGAACATGCCGACGTGGTTCACCGCCTGTTCGGCCAGGCGTTCGGCCTGGGCCCGCGCCCGTTCCACCCCGAGGATGGAAACGAAGGTCGCCTTGCCCCGGGCGGCGTCCTTGGCGACGGCCTTGCCGGTATTCTCCACCCGGCCCTCGACGTCGAGAAGATCGTCAGTGATCTGGAAGGCGAGGCCGAGGTCATGGGCATAGGCACGCAGCGAGGTGCGGGCCTCCGGGCTGGCCCGGCCGAGCACGGCGCCCATTTCGGCGGCGGCCTGAATGAGCGCGCCCGTCTTCATCTTCTGCATCCGCGTGACCTGGCCAAGGTCGAAATCGGCCTCCGGATTCTCGGCGGCGAGGTCGAGAACCTGTCCCCCCACCATGCCATGGGGGCCGGACGCCTGGGCGAGAATCGCCACCAATTCGAGACGGACGCGCGGATCGTCGTGAGTCTCGGGCGCGGCGAGCACGTCGAAGGCATAGGTCAGCAGGGCATCGCCGGCGAGCACGGCGGTCGCCTCGTCGAATGCCCTGTGCACCGTCGGCTTGCCACGGCGCAGATCGTCGTCGTCCATCGCCGGCAGATCGTCATGGACGAGACTGTAGCAATGCACGCATTCGAGGGCGGCGGCGGCCCGCAGGGCGCAGGAGCGCTTCACGTCGAAAATGCCGGCCGCCTCCAGCGTCAGGAACGGACGCAGCCGCTTGCCACCCGACAGCGTCGCGTAACGCATGGCTTCGAGGAGACGGGCTTCCGGCCCGATGATCGGCGGCAGCAGGCGCTCCAGGGTCTTTTCGATATCGCTCGCGGCTTCGGCCAGGGCGGGCGACAGGATGTCTTCGGTCATCACGGGATCAGCCGGCATCGAAAGCCTTCGTCGCAAGTTCGCCGTCGGGTCCGGCCATGATCGCCTCGACCCTTGCCTTGGCCTGGGCCAGTTTCGCTTCGCAGTGCCGCTTGAGCAGGGCGCCCCGGCCATAGGTCTCGATCGAGGCCTCGAGATCGACCCTGCCGTCCTCGAGCTGGCGCACGATCGCTTCCAACTCGCGCAGCGCCGCCTCGAAACTGAGGCCGGCGATGTCGGCGGGAAGGGCGTCGGCGGGCGGGGCGTCTTTGGGCGGCATCTGGGATTCGGCAGGCATCATCGCCCTCGGTTGACCTACGGCACGGGCGGAGATCGGGCACCGCCTTATCGATGTCCTAACCGCCTTGGGCGGGTCTGACAAGCCGGAACAGGTCCGCCATGCTCCCGGGGGCGGGCGGAATCGTCGCGCCGCCCGCGCCCCTGGTCCCACGGCCTCCTCCTTCCCGCCCCGCCTCCTCCGTGCTAGGCAGAGACGAGAGGAGCGCGAGGCATGAAGCGTCAGCCAGCGACGGAAAGACGGAACGGCCAGGCCTTGCGCGCGCGCATCGCCCTGCTGGCGGCTGTCCTCCTGTTCCTTCAGCCGCTGACCACGGCGCTCGCCGCCGATACGCCGATGGGTCGTCTGGCCGCCCTGATGGGGCCGCTGTGCTCGACCCAGATCCCCGGCACCGGCGGTGCCCCGGCCAAGGCCCCGCCCGGTGGTCCGGGCAGCGGTGGCTGCTGCCTGCCGGGATGCCCGATGGGCGGCGGCCTGCCCGAAGCCGCGATCATGGTGCCGGTGCCGCTCTCGCGGATCGGACACGCCCCGGAATTCACCGGCCCCGTCCGCCAGGTGAGGGCGCCCGCCGCCACGGCCTGGCGCCAGCCCCGGGCGCCGCCGGCAACGGCCTGATCCGTCTCGCCATCATTCCTTCCTTGCGGCCCTTTCCGGGTCCTGTCGACAGGTCAAGCCATGTCTTTTTCCATCCTCCGCGCCGGGGCCCTCGCCCTCGCCGCCCTCAGCCTTTCCCTGCCCGCCCTCGCCCATGAATTCGAGGCGGGCAATCTCGAGATCGTCCATCCCTGGTCGCGGGCGACGCCCGCGGGCGCCAAGGTCGCGGGCGGCTTCTTCAAGGTCGAGAACAAGGGCGATACGCCCGACCGCCTGCTGTCGGTCGGCAGCGACATCGCCGAAAAAGTCCAGGTCCACGAAATGACCATGACCGCCGAGGGCATGGCTTCGATGAACGAGGTGACGGGTGGCATCGAGATCGCGCCCGGCGCGACCCTCGAACTGAAGCCCGGCAGCTATCACGTCATGTTCATCGGCCTGAAGCACCCGCTGGTCGAAGGCGAGAAGTTCAAGGGCACCCTGACCTTCGAGAAGGCGGGCACGGTCGAGGTCGATTTCGTCGTTGGCCCCCTGGGTGGGACTTCGGGCCACGGCACCATGCAGTGACCACGCGCGGCAGGGGGCGGCGGATTCGCCCCCTGACCCTCGATCAGTTGATCATCAGGGTCGCGACATGGGCCGCGACCGAAGACGACAGGGCATAGAGGTCGTAGCCGCCCTCGAGGGTGGAGACGAGACCGGCCCGGCACATCTTGCGCGCCATGCGCGCCAACTCCTCGGTCACCCAGCGATAATCCTGTTCCGTCAGGCGCATGTTGGCGAGCGGATCGAGGGCATGGCCGTCGAACCCGGCCGAGACCAGGATCAACTCCGGCTTGAAGGCTTCCAGCGCCGGGAAGACATGCTCGGTGAAACATTTGCGGAAGGCGGGGCCATTTGCCCCCGGCGGCAACGGCGCGTTCAGGATATTGTCGGAAACGCCGGTCTCGCCCGCCGCGCCCGTGCCCGGATAAAGCGGGGCCTGATGGGTCGAGGCATAGAACAGCCCCGGGTCCTTCTCGAACATGGCCTGGGTGCCATTGCCGTGATGGACGTCGAAATCGACGACGGCGATACGTTCCAGGCCATGGGCGACCCGGGCGTGCAGGGCGCCGACCGCGACATTGTTGAACAGGCAGAAGCCCATGGCATGGTTGGGTTCGGCATGGTGGCCGGGCGGGCGGACGGCGCAGAAGGCGGAATAGGCGCCCCCGGTCAGCACCGTGTCGACCGCGGCGACGACGGCCCCGGCGGCATGAAGCGCCGCCTCCCCCGAGCCGGAGGACATGACGGTGTCGCCATCGAGGTGAAACACGTTGTGGCCGACCGACGGCACCTTGGACAGCACCCAGTCGACGTAATCGGGATCATGGACGCGGATCAGCTGCTCGCGCGTCGCCGGCGGGGCTTCCGCCCGCTCGAGATAATGGAAATCCTCCGCCTCCAGCGCCCGCATCACCGCCCGCAACCTGTCCGCGCATTCGGGATGTCCCCAGCCGGTTTCATGGGCGAGGCAGGACGGGTGCGAGAACAGAATGGTGGACATGAGCGGTCACTTCCGGGGCAGCGTTTCCAAGGCGGCCATGCGCGCAGCCGCCCTTGTCCCTTCAATGTTGTCCCGCGACCGTCCCACCACAAGTGCGACTTAGGGCGGGGGCGGCCAAAAAGCCGCCCTCATGCGGCCTTTTGCCCCGCCCCCGACGCGCAATCAGGCGGCGAAGCGCGAGAAGTCGGGTTTGCGCTTCTCGAAGAAGGCGCCGATTGCCTCGGCGACCTCGGGGCCGCGCAGCTGGGCGCCGAAGATCGCGCCTTCTTCCTTCATGCGCCCGGCGACATCCGGGGTCGCCGACTTCATCAACTGCTTGGTCAGGCGCAGGGCGGAAGGCGCGAGGCCGGTCAGGCGCCGGGCCTTGGCCTCGACATGGGCGGCGAGATTGGCCGCTGTCACCACTTCGTTGACGAAGCCGAGGTCGGCCGCCGTCGCCGCGTCGAACTGGTCGCCGAACAGGAAGAGCTGGGCCGCCTTGCGGTGGCCGATCATGGCGGGAACGATCAGGCTCGACGCCGCCTCCGGCACGAGGCCAAGGGACGTGAAGGGCATGGAGAAGCGCGCCGTGTCGGCGGCATAGACCAGATCGCAGTGCAGCAGCATGGTGGTGCCGACCCCGACCGCGATGCCGTTGACCGCGGCGATCAGGATCTTGGGGAAGGTCGTGATCATGGCGAGGAAACGGCCGACCGGGGATTCACCGGCGAGATCGGGCGGATTCTGCATGAAATCGACCAGATCATTGCCGGCGGTGAAGGCATCGCCCGCCCCGGTCAGGATGGCGACGCGGACCGCGGGGTCGGCTTCCGCCGCCTTCAGCCCGTCGACGATACCGTCGTACATGGCAAGGGTGATGGCGTTTTTCTTGTCCGCCCGGTTCAGCGTGATCCGCATGATGCCGTCGAAGGTTTCGGTGGTAACGAGATCGGTCATTTCCTGGCGCTCCTGGCCTGGCGCGGCGGTGAGAAGTTCTGGATGATGTTGTCGAGGAAGCGGGTGACGACGGCCATGTCCTCGGCGGAAAAACCCTCCGTCATGTGGCCGTTCATCTCGTCCAGCAGCGGCCTTGCCGCCTTGAGGCGGTCTTTGCCGGCCTGCGTCAGGGCGAGCAGGGTGACGCGGCGGTCTTCCTCGTGGTGGCGGCGGGTGATGAACCCCGCGCGTTCCAGCCGCTCGGCGAGACCGGTTACCGCCGAGGCATTGAGATCCAGCCGCTCGGCCAGATCCCCCGGGGGACAATCCCCGGTCTCGGCGATGACGAACAACGCCCCGAGCTGCGCGCTCGTCACGTCGAGCCGTTCCATGAGCACGACATCCGCCGCCTTGTAGAGAACGTGGCGGGCCCGGTTCAGCATGTAGAAGAGACGGGGTCGGGTCTGGCTCATGTCCGGATCGTAGCCCGATATGCTTCACATGTGAAGCATTTTTCCGATGGCCGCGACCGTCACATCAAAGTAATTCCATGTAACATAAAACTTCACGCGATTTTCTTCGATCCGTGACGATAAGGAAAAGCGATGCCCCTAGCCTCCGCCCGGGATTGTTCCCGGGGAACGGAGGCTTACCATGCAGGATTACCGTCAACGCTTCGTCTTGACCCGCCGCGGGCTGATCGCCCGCAGCGCCGCCCTCGGCGCCGGCCTCGTCGTCGCGGGCCACAGCTACAGCGCGCTCTCGGCCACGGCCCGCCCGCGCTTTTCCCACGGCATCCAGACCGGCGATGTCGTCGGTGACCGCGCCGTTCTCTGGGCGCGCGCCGATCGCCCGGCCCGCCTGAACATCGAATGGTCGACCACCAGCGGCTTCGCCGACGCCCACAACCTCGCGCCGGTCGACGCCCTGCCGGGCACCGACTATACCGCCCAGGTCGTGGCCGAGGGCCTGCCGCAGGGCCAGCAGATCTACTGGCGCGCCCGCTGGACCGCGCTCGACGACGTGAATTCGGTCTCGAGCCCGGTCATCGGCCGCTTCCGCACCCAGCCGAGCGCCGGCAAGTCGGTCAGCTTCACCTGGTCGGGCGATACCTGCGGCCAGGGCTGGGGCATCAACCCCGACATGGGCGGCATGACCATCTACAAGACGATGAACGCGCTCTCGCCCGATTTCTTCATCAATTCGGGCGACTGCATCTATGCCGACGGCCCGATCCAGGCCGAGGTGACCCTGGGCGATGGCTCGGTCTACCGCAACCTGACCCTCGAGGGTAAGCACAAGGTCGCGGAGACGCTGGAGGAATACCGCACCGCCTATCGTTACAACCTGATGGACGACAACATGCGCTCGTTCCTGGCGCGAACCCCGATGTTCTCGCAGTGGGACGACCACGAGACCATCAACAACTGGTATCCGGACGAGATCCTGAACGATGCCCGTTACAAGGAGAAGCGCGTCGCCGTCCTCGCCCGCCGCTCCAAGCAGGCCTTCCTCGAGTACAACCCGACCCTGCCGGCGACCGAGGCCGGTCAGCGCCGTGTCCACCGTTACATTCCCTATGGCCCGTCGCTGGACGTCTTCTTCCTCGACATGCGCTCGTTCCGCGCCGACAACACCTCGAACCTGCAGACCGAGGAAGGCCCGGATACCACCTTCCTCGGCGAATCCCAGATCCTGTGGCTGAAGCGCGCCCTGCGTGCGTCGAAGGCGACCTGGAAGGTGATCGCCGCCGACATGCCGATCGGCCTCAACATCGGCGACGGCACCGCCGGCGACGGCAAGCCGCAGTGGGAAGCCATCGCCAACGGCGAGAACGGCAGCGCCAAGGGCCGCGAGCTGGAAATCGCCCGCCTGCTGAAGTTCATCAAGGACGAGGACATCAAGAACACCGTCTGGCTGACCGCCGACGTTCATTACACGGCGGCGCATTACTACGACCCGGCCAAGGCCCAGTTCACCGACTTCAAGCCGTTCTGGGAATTTGTTTCCGGCCCGCTGAACGCCGGCACCTTCGGCCCCAACAGCCTCGACGCCACCTTCGGCCCCGAGCTGAAGTTCGTGAAGGCGCCGCCGTCCGGTCAGGTCAACCTGCCGCCGACCGCCGGCTATCAGTTCTTCGGCCATGTCGAGATCGACGGCAAGACGCAAGTCATGACCGTCAACCTGATGGATGCCGCCGGCGCGAAACTGTGGTCGATCGACCTGACGCCGGAAGCCTGATCACGCTGTTCCCGGGGCGGCATCCGCCGCCCCGGGTTCTTCCACGCTCTTGCGGCAGGGGCCATGGCAGGTAAGGATCGGCCAAACCGATCGGGGCCCCTGTCATGAGTCTGCTTCCCATCGCCGACCGCTGGTTCGAGCGCAAGCGTATTTCCGACGATATCACCCTGCTGTGGGAACCCCATGTGGTGCCGCTCATGCGGTGCAATATCTGGCATCTGCGCGGCCGCGACCGCGACCTGTTCATCGACACCGGCATGGGCGTCGCGTCCTTGCGCGAAGCCGCCCGTGACCTCCTCGACAAGGCGGTGACCGCCGTCGCCACCCATACCCATATCGACCATGTCGGTGGCCATCACGAATTCGAGCATACGCTGGTGCACGAGCTGGAAGCCGAGAACCTGCGCCATCCGGCCGACCGGGGCGGCTTGCTTGAATCCGTGCTCGGCCCCGATTTCGCCCGCATCTTCACCGAGATGGGTTATCCCTTCTCGGGCGACCTGATCACCGCGATTCCCTCGGCCGACTATGACGCCGCCGCCTATCAGGTCCAGGATTCGGTCGTCACCGAGATCGTGACCGAGGGCGATATCGTCGACCTGGGCGATCGCGCCTTCGAGGTCCTGCATCTGCCCGGCCATTCCCCCGGCTCCATCGGCCTGTGGGAAGCGAAGACGGGCACGCTGTTCTCGGGCGACGCGCTTTACGACGGCCCCCTGCTCGACCAGATCAAGGGCGCCGACATCCCGACCTACATCCGCACCATGAAGCGCCTGCGCGAATTGCCGGTCTCGGTCGTCCACGCCGGCCACGACACCAGCTTCGGCCGCGAGCGGCTGGTCGAACTGTGCGACCAGTATCTGGCCTGGCGGCGCTGACGCGGGAACCCGGGCTGGCCCTTTCGCCTTGATCAGGGCATAAGGGGCCGCCCGCCCCGACAGGACAAGCGTCATGACCAGCACCACCGAAACCGCCCCACCGGCGAAGAAGAAGTCGCTGCTCGACAAGGCGGTGGCGCTGGCCTCCGGCCCGCACGGCCTGTGGCTGCTGGCCGTCGTTTCCTTCGCCGAAGCCTCGTTCTTCCCGATCCCGCCGGACCCGATCCTGGCCGCCGTCGTCCTGGCCCGGCGCGAAAGATTCTGGATCGCCACGATCATCTGCACCGTGGCCTCGGTGCTGGGCGGCTTGGCCGGCTATGCCATCGGTGCCGGCCTCTATGAGACGATCGGCAAATCGGTAATCGAGTTCTATCACATGGAGGGCACCTTCACGGCCTTCCAGGAGCGTTTCGCCGAATGGGGCGGCTGGATCATCATCGCCAAGGGCCTGACGCCCATCCCCTTCAAGCTGGTGACCATCGCGAGCGGCGTCGCCGAGCTGAACCTGGTGACATTCGTCCTGTCCTGCGCGATCACGCGGGGCCTGCGCTTCCTCATCGTCGGCGGCCTGTTCTATGCCTTCGGGCCGCAGGCCCGGGCGGTGATCAGCCGCCACCGCGGCAAGGTGATGATCGGCGGACTGATCATCGTCGTGCTGGGCTTCGCCGCCGCGATCTATATCGCATAAGCGGCACCAATGACTATTCGAAATCGGCGCTAGACTTCTTTTAAGGGTTGCGTTTTTTTCACCGCCACAACAAAATGGCTTTTCTGTGCATTGTTGATTTTTTTTGACCTCAAGGAACCCGATTACTCTTGATAATAGGGGCCTGAAATGAAGCTTCCCGGTTTCTGGAGATCTTTGTTTCTGATGTCGAAAATCTCAATCTTAACGATTGCTGGGATATTTTTATTCTATTTTATAGCATTTTCATACAACTTCATTACATCATCGATGTATCGGGTAAAATTTTCAAGACAAATTCATCAAGAAATAGAATTCATTGATAATGTCATAAACAGCAAAGAAGTTCCTTTTATTCCGCCAGAAATAGAAATAACGCAAAGAAAAATAGTGACAAGCGCCGAGCAGAATTCGGCCATGTCTACGCACAATGACATTTTGAGTTATATTTCTTCCTGCCCAAGCGTAAACAGTGAGGCCATATTCATGGCCGCTGGAAATTGGCCATTTGCGTCATCATTTATGACCAGAGATGAAGCGGACAGCCATTCTTCATCCTCATACAGACCAAGCACAACATCCGGAGAATCATCGACCGGAAACTCCGATGTTGATCTGGATATTCTTAAATCATCTTATATTTTAAGCACAAGAATAATGTCAGAGCGAATGTTTCAAGCCGAAAAATCTTCTAATTCCCATTATTTACTATCTTTATTTACAATATTTTCGATTACCTTGGGGATGGTCACAACCATTGTTGTCAGTCTTTCGGGTTCATCGATAGCAAGAGAGGGATCCCTCCCGAGCATCATTCTCCGAATCGCAGCAGTCAGTCTCCCCGCTGTTTCGACGGCACTTTCGGCCACCATCGCTTTCGTTGGACCGGAGGCAGCATGGAGCCAGTCTGCTCGAACATTGGCAAGTTTGGCGCAACTCCACAATCAGATGTCAGTATCGATCGTGGAGTCCGGTTGCAGTATTTCCCAGGCGGATCAAGCGATCCTAGCGGCAAATGTCAAGGAGTGGGGCAAACAATTCATCAATATCATGTCCCTGGCATCGACGTCGCCCGATACGTCACCCAGGTCGCCATCTGAGACCGGCAACCGGAAGGATCCTCAGGATAAAAAAGAGCCTCAGGACAAACCAGTGACTCCGCCGGGCTGAATTTCGATGCCTTCGTCCCGCCCTGCCTGATCACGCGGGGCCTGCGCTTACTGATCGTCGTCGTGCTGGGCTTCGCCGCCGCGATCTATATCGCGTGAGAACG
>JAOZVS010000007.1 GCA_025869435.1 Zavarzinia sp. | reverse complement strand
CGGGCCGTGGGCAAAAAAAAGGGGCCGCGTCGAAACGCGGCCCAAGTTTAGGGAGGAAACGCCCAGGAAGGGCAGCGACACCAGCAAGCTGATGCCGCGATGCACAATATGACATTGCACTGCACTCTTGCCAAGCCCCGTTCTTGAAAAAATTGTTCGTTAGGGCTCAACCCCCTGACGGAACAATAAAATTTCAAAGGCATGGGGATCCTCGAAAGGAAATCTCCGAATCGCCGATTCCGGCGGGCCAGCCTTGGTCACGACTCGGCGGGGCCGGCCGACGGCGCCAGGACGGAGATTCGGTGTGGTGACAGCAGGACTTCCGCCGGCAGGCGCGCGATGATGTCGCCGTCGCCCTGCAGCGGATCGCCGGACGGACCGTCGATCGTCACCCGCGTCAGCGGGCGTTGTGCCACCGAAGCCAGCCGGGGCACGAGATCGAGGCCAAGGGCAAAGCCGTATTTCACCGCCGCCAAAGGTCCGCCGTCCCCGAACAGGCAGGCGTCCAGCCGGCCATTGCCGAGATCCGCCGCCGGCGCGCAGACGAAGCCGCCGCCGTAATGGCGGCCGTTGGCGATGATGGCGGAAGCGGCCTCGACCGCCGCGCCGCCATTGAAACTCAGGCGGTAAGGCGTGAAGTGAAAACGGCCCAGTTGCCGGAGCATCTCGCCGACATAGGCCAGCTTGCCCAGCCGCCGCTTCCACCGGGTCGACACCCCGGCGACGACATGGGCATCGTAACCGACACCCGCCATGACGACGAAATGGCGCTCCCCGGAGGCCGAACGGGCAAGGCCAAGGCCGATGGGCCGCGTTCTCCCGGCGGCCAGCACGGCCGCGACCGCACCGGGCCCGCGCGGCAGGCCGAGTTCCAGCGCAAGGACATTGGCCGTGCCCAGGGGAATGATGCCAAGGGGCATGGCCGTGCCCGCGAGGCCGTTCACCACTTCATTGATGGTGCCGTCGCCCCCGGCGGCGACGATGGTATCGACGGCCCCCACCCGGTCGGCCAGCCGCCGGGCCAGGGTGGTGGCATGGCCCGGCGCCTCGGTCTCATGCAGCGCGACCTCGATCCCGGCGCCCCGCAGGGCCGCCAGCGCGGCATGAAATCGCCGTCCCCGGCGCCGACCCGCCACCGGATTGTAGATGATCGCCAGATGTCGCGGCCGCTCCAGATCAATTCTTGTCATCATTTCGACTTATTGGTCAATGAACCGTCATTTTCTGAGTATTGCCGGTCACACTATATTGTTTTTCGATGACGACATTATATTGCCGTCATTGTTCGTGCTATAAGTTGCGTGATGTCTTGTGATTACATCTTTGTGACGGAAGGGTTCGGCTTTGTTGACACGGCTGTCGCCAACATTGGCCCGACGCCAGGATCTCGACACGCTCGCCGCCATGGGCGCGGGGATTTCGGGATCGGCCGCCGATCAGGGGGCGGGCGACGATGACGATGCGATCGAATCGCCGAAGGACAAGCGCCGCTTCCGCAGCATCTTCATTTCCGACATTCATCTCGGCACGCGGGGTTGCCAGGCCGACATCCTGCTCGACTTCCTGAAACACACGGAGTCGGACCAGCTCTATCTCGTCGGCGACATCATCGACGGCTGGCGTCTGCGCCGCTCGTGGTTCTGGACCCAGAGCCACAACGACGTGATCCAGAAGGTGCTGCGCAAGGCGCGCAAGGGCACGAAGGTGACCTATATCCCCGGCAATCACGACGAGGCGGCGCGGGATTACGTCGATCTGCATTTCGGCGGCGTCGCCGTGCTGATGGAAGCGATCCACACCGGGGCCGATGGCCGCCGCTTTCTCGTGCTGCACGGCGATGCCTTCGACGGCGTGGTGAAATATGCCCGCTGGCTCGCTCATCTCGGCGACCGGGCCTATAACATCGTGCTGACGCTGAACACCTGGTTCAATGTCCTGCGCCGGCGTCTCGGCTATTCCTACTGGTCGCTCTCCGCCTATCTGAAGCACAAGGTGAAGAATGCCGTCGATTACATCTCGAGCTTCGAGGACGCGGTGGCGGAGGAAGCCCGTCGCCATCGTGTCGATGGCGTGATCTGCGGCCACATCCACCATGCCGAGATCCGCGATATCGACGGCATCACCTATTGCAACGATGGCGACTGGGTCGAAAGCTGCACCGCCCTCGTCGAACATGCCGATGGCCGCATGGAAATCCTGAACTGGGCGCGGGAATATGAAACGCGCCAGGTTCGCAAGCGCAGCCGCCAAGTCGCGACCGTTCCCGCCTGATGATCAGCCCCGCCCAGACCCTGCCGGTAACGGCCAGCGTGCCGTCGACCGAACATCCCCTGCGCATCCTGATCGTCACCGATGCCTGGTATCCCCAGGTGAACGGCGTCGTGCGCACCCTCGACACGGTGGCGCGGGAGTTGGCCCTGCTCGGCCATGTCGTCGGCTTCGTGACGCCGGACCAGTTCCGCAGCGTGCCGATGCCGACCTATCCCGAAATCCGCCTGGCACTGGCGCCCCGGCGGCGCATGGCGCGCATCTTCGCCGGTTTCGCCCCCGATGCCATCCATATCGCGACCGAAGGACCGTTGGGCTGGGCGGCGCGGCGCCTGTGCCTGCGCCAGGGCCTGCCGTTCACCACCGCCTATCACACCCGCTTCCCCGAATATGTGAAGGCGCGTTTCGGCGTGCCGCTGGCGCTGACCTATCGCTTCGTCCGGCGCTTCCATGCGCCGTCGCGCGGGCTGATGGTGGCGACGCGCTCGCTGCATGACGAACTGTCGGCGCGCGGTTTCGGCAATCTGCGCGCCTGGTCGCGCGGCGTCGATCTCGACCGCTTCACGCCCGGGCCGCGCGACCTGCTGTCCCACCTGCCGCGACCGGTCTTCAGCTATGTCGGCCGGCTGGCGGTCGAGAAGAATATCGATGCCTTCCTGAAACTGGACCTGCCGGGCTCGAAACTGGTGGTCGGCGACGGGCCGGAAATGGCCCGGCTGAAGGCGCTCTACCCGAATGTCCATTTCGCCGGCGCCCGGCACGGCGACGATCTGGTCGCCCATTTCCGGGCGGGCGATGTCTTCGTCTTCCCCAGCCGGACCGATACCTTCGGCCTCGTCATGCTGGAAGCCATGGCCTGCGGCCTGCCGGTCGCCGCCTATCCGGTGGCCGGCCCGCTCGACGTGCTCTCGCCCGAGACGGGGGCGATGGACGAGGATCTGGCGGCCGCCTGCCGGAAAGCCCTCGACCTCGATCCCGCCGCCTGCCGGCGCCATGCCCTCGGTTTCACCTGGTCGGCGACGGCGGCGCAATTCGCCTATAACGTCGCGCCCTTCCGCCAGGACTGGCCGCCACCCGGCCTGCCGGTGACGATCCCGACACGGGGGCCTAACCCCGGCCGATGAAGGGCATGGTGGTCGCCGCGATGGTCAG
Organism: Zavarzinia sp.; assembly: GCA_025869435.1. Classification (GTDB taxonomy): domain Bacteria; phylum Pseudomonadota; class Alphaproteobacteria; order Zavarziniales; family Zavarziniaceae; genus Zavarzinia. The sequence continues at coordinate 18,872 of JAOZVS010000007.1, read as the reverse complement.
GAAGGAAATATCGGCTTCGGCCGGCTGACAGGCCATGAACACCACTGCCTCGGCCGCGCGGGCGACATCCATCCGGGACTCGGGCTTGATGCTGCCATCGGCCTGAGGCATTCCCACCGCCATCTGGCCGGTCATGCCGGTCGCGGCATTGCCGATATCGATCTGGCCGCAGGTGATGCCGAAGGGCCTGCCATCGAGCGAGATCGATTTGGTCAGGCCGGTGATCGCGTGTTTGGTCGCCGTATAGGCGGCCGAGAAAGGCCTCGGGTGATGGGCCGAGATCGAGCCATTGTTGATGATCCGCCCGCCCTGCGGGGCTTGCGCCTTCATGACCCGGAAGGCTTCGGCGGCGCAGAGGAACGAGCCGGTCAGATTGACCTCGACCAGCGCCCGCCAGACCGCGACATCGACCAGATCGACACTGCCGCCCGCGCCGAAGATGCCGGCATTGTTGAACAGGACATCGACCCGCCCGAAGGTATCGACCGCCGCCTCGAACAATCGCGCCACCGCCGCCTCGTCGGTGACATCGGTCGGCACGACGAGGCCAAGGGCCGGGTCCGGCAGCAGGGCCCTTGTCTCCTCCAGCGGCTCGGCCCGTCGCCCGGCGAGGACGACGGGATTTGCCCTGGCGGCGAAGGCCAGCGCGGTCGCCCGGCCGATGCCGGAGCCCGCGCCCGTGATCACGACAGTCTTGGTCAAGCGGGTGATCCTTTCGTTTCGTCCTCGACGAGGGGACTGCCGAGAGTCCGGCCTGCCGGGCCGCATGGAAAGCCCCTTTGGCCGGTTTCGACCTGTTTCTGCCATGATACGCGGAGGTTGGGCGCGAGCAGGGGGGCAGACGGCAAAACACCCTCCCGCCGGGGCGGGAGGGTGCTGGAAACATCCGGCTGTTCGGCCCCGATCAGAAATCGAGGGCCTGGGCCTGCTTCACGTGGGGCAGGGCGCGGACCTTGTCGACCACGGCCTGGGGGATCGCTTCGTCGACGGCGACGAGGCAGATCGCCTCCTCGCCCGCGGTGCGGCGGCCGAGGTTGAAGGTGGCGATGTTGAGGCCGGCCTCGCCGAGGATCGAGCCGAGAGCGCCGATGAAGCCCGGCTTGTCCTCGTTGGTGACATAGAGCATGTGCGGCGTCAGCTCGGCTTCGACCGTGATGCCCTTGATCGAGACGATGCGCGGGTGGGCGTCGGCGAACAGGGTGCCGGCGACCGAACGGGTCTTGCCGTCCATCTCGACCGTGATGCGCATCAGGGTCTGGTAGTTGCTGGGGGCTTCCAGCTTGGTGTCGGCGACGGCGATGTTGCGCTCCTTGGCGATCACGGGCGCGTTCACCATGTTCACCGACGGCATCAGGGGGCCGAGCAGGCCCTGCAGCGCGATCGCGGTCAGTGGACGGGTGTTCAGCTTCGCGGCGGCGCCTTCATATTCGATCGTCACCTTGCGGATGCCGACCTCGGCCGACAGCTTGCCGGCGAAGGCGCCCAGCTGGGCCGCCAGCTTCATGTAGGGGCGCAGGCGCGGCGCTTCCTCGGCGGTGACCGAAGGCATGTTCAGGGCGTTGGAGACGGCGCCTTCGATCAGATAGGCCGACATCTGCTCGGCCACCTGCAGGGCGACGTTTTCCTGCGCTTCCGTCGTCGAGGCGCCGAGATGCGGGGTGCAGACCACCTTCTCGTGGCCGAACAGGATGTTTTCCTTGGCCGGCTCGACCGCGAAGACGTCGAGGGCGGCACCGGCGACCTTGCCGGAATTCAGCGCCGCCAGCAGGTCTTCCTCGACGATCAGGCCGCCGCGGGCGCAATTGATGATGCGCACGCCGTCCTTCATCTTGGCGATGGAGGCCGCGTTGATGATGTTGCGGGTGCCGTCGGTCAGCGGGGTGTGCAGGGTGATGAAGTCGGCGCGGGCGAACAGCTCGTCCAGCTCGACCTTGGTCACGCCCATCTCGAGCGCGCGCTCAGGCGTCAGATACGGGTCATAGGCGATGACCTGCATCTTGAGGCCCTGCGCCCGGTCGGCGACGATGGAGCCGATGTTGCCGGCGCCGATGAGGCCGAGGGTCTTGGCGTAGAGCTCGACGCCCATGAAGCGATTCTTTTCCCACTTGCCGGCGTGGGTCGAGGCGCTGGCGGCCGGAATGTCGCGGGCGACCGCGAACATCATGGCGATCGCATGTTCCGCCGTGGTGATCGAATTGCCGAAGGGCGTGTTCATCACGACGACGCCGCGCGCGGTCGCCGCCGGAATGTCGACATTGTCGACGCCGATACCGGCGCGGCCGACGACCTTCAGGTTGGTCGCGGCGGCCAGCACATCCGCCGTCACCTTGGTGGCGGAGCGGATGGCGAGGCCGTCGTACTGACCGATGATGGCGATCAGCTCGTCCTTCTTGAGGCCGGTCTTGACGTCCACTTCAACGCCGCGATCGCGAAAGATCTGGGCGGCGGCGGGGCTGAGTTCGTCGGAAATGAGGACCTTGGGCATGGGGGCACCTTAAGGTTTGTCCGCGCGCGTCATCCCGGCGAAGGCCGGGATCTCGTGGGGATCTGAAAAGAAACGCGGGTGAAGGGCCCCGGCTTTCGCCGGGGCGACGACGCTGTTCAGGCGGCCGAGACCTGGGCCTTCACTTCGGCATAGGCCCAGTCGAGCCAGGGCAGCAGGGCTTCGAGGTCGGAGGCCTCGACCGTGGCGCCGGCCCAGATGCGCAGGCCCGAAGGGGCATCGCGGTAAGCGCCGATGTCATAGGCGACGCCTTCCTTGTCGAGAAGGTCGGCCAGCTTCTTGGCGACCGCCGCCTGGCCGTCGGCATCGAGGGCGAGGGCCCAGGGGTCGACGACCTTGAAGCAGACCGAGGTGCAGGACCGGATCGTCTTGTCCTCGGCGAGGAAGCCGGCCCAGGCGGATTTGGCGACCCAGGCTTCGAGCAGGCCGAGGTTCTTTCCCGACCGGGCGATCAACCCGTCCAGCCCGCCGACAGAATCGGCCCAGGCGAGGGCATCGAGGTAATCCTCGACGCAGAGCATCGACGGGGTGTTGATCGTCTCGCCCTTGAAGATACCGTCCGAGAGCTTGCCGCCGGAGGTCATGCGGAAGATCTTCGGCATCGGCCAGGGCGGGGAATAGGTGGTCAGCCGCTCGACCGCGCGGGGCGAGAGGATGATCATGCCATGAGCCGCTTCGCCGCCGAGGACCTTCTGCCAGGAGAAGGTGGTGACGTCGAGCTTGGACCAGGGCAGGTCCATGGCGAAGGCGGCCGAGGTCGCGTCGCAGATGGTGACGCCTTCGCGGTCGTCGGCGATCCAGTCGGCATTCGGCACGCGAACGCCCGAGGTGGTGCCGTTCCAGGTGAAGACCACGTCGCGGGTCTTGTCGACCTGGGTCAGGTCCGGCAATTCGCCATAACCGGATTCGATCTTGCGCACGTCCTTCAGCTTCAGCTGCTTGACGACGTCGTTGATCCAGCCGGAGCCGAAGCTCTCCCAGGCCAGCATGTCGATGCCACGGGCACCGAGCATCGACCACAGGGCCATTTCGACCGCGCCGGTATCCGAGGCGGGCACGATACCGATCTTGTAATCGGCCGGCACCTTCAGGATGCGGCGGGTGTCTTCGATCGCTTTCAGAAGTTTGGCCTTGCCAGGCTTCGAGCGATGCGAACGGCCCACGAGGGCGTCATTGAGGGCGGCGGTGGTCCAGCCGGGGCGCTTGGCGCAGGGGCCCGAGGAGAACAGGGGCGTGGCGGGACGAAGGGTAGGCTTTGTCATTTTGGACTTATCCTTCCAGATAAGCAGCGTCCCGGTGGGGGGACGTGACCCGCCGGCGAACATATCCATGGGTGATGCCAAGTCAATCGGCGAATTCGTCCATTCCGCCCTTTTCGCTTGTCGGGTCATCATGCCGCGCCCAAGATGAAACCGCCGTGACAGGAGGGGATGGAAACGCATGGAACGTGGCGTCGTCGTGATGGTTCCGGGACGTAGCTCCGGTGCCGAACAGGCCGCCAGCCCCCATGCCGCCCCGAAGCGGGTCTTCTTTTCACGGCGCGAACTCGATCAGATCCTGGGACTTTATGGCCGCATGGTCGCGGCCGGCGAATGGCGCGACTACGCCATGGCCGACGGGGCGGAAGTGGCGGTTTTCGCTGTCCATCGCCGCACGTCGGAACAGCCGCTCTACAGGATCGAGAAGAGGCCGGCACTGGCGCGCAAGCAAGGCGCCTTTGCGGTGATCGCAGCGGGGGGACGGGTCATGAAGCGGGGCGCAGACCTCGCGAATGTCCTCGCGGTTCTCGAAAGAAAACTGCTGAAAATCGTCGAAGGGGAGTGAGCGTCATGGGCCTATACGAGCGGCACGTCGTGCCGCGTATCATCAATTATGTCTGCGGCATGAAGCCGATCCGTTACCAGCGCGGCAAGGTGGTGCCGCTGGCCCGGGGCACCGTGCTCGAGATCGGCATCGGCACCGGGTTGAACCTGCCCTATTACGATGCCGCCAAGGTCGAGAAGGTGATCGGCCTCGATCCATCGGAAGAATCCTGGAAGATCGCCGGCAAAAGGGCCAAGGGCCTCGGCTTTCCGGTCGAATTCATCGGCCTGCCGGGGGAGCGCATTCCGCTCGCCGATGCCTCGGTCGACACGGTGCTGATGACCTATAGTCTATGCACCATCCCGGACCCGGTGACCGCCCTCAAGGGAATGCGCCGGGTATTGAAGCCGGGCGGCGAATTGCTGTTCTGCGAACACGGCGAGGCGCCGGATCATGGCGTGAAGACCTGGCAGGGCCGGGTCAATCCGATGTGGAAGCGCTGCTTCGGCGGTTGCAACCTGCATCGGCCGATCCCCGACCTTCTGTCGGCCGGGGGCTTCCACGTCCGGAAGCTGGAGACCATGTATCTGCCGGGCACGCCGAAGATCGCCGCCTACAACTACTGGGGCTCGGCGGTCCCGGCCTGACCAGAGGGGGCTGACCGGGGTCAGATTCCGGTTTCGACCTGCAGCTTCGCCCCGGCGACCCAGGCCTGATAGGCCGGGTGGTGCGAGGCGGCGGCGACGTAATCCGCCGACTCGGGCAGGAGATGCACGCCGTAAGTGATGAAGCGGCTGACCACCGGGGCGAACATCGCGTCGGCGATGCTCCACGCGCCGAACAGATAGGGACCGCCGGCGCCGAAATGGTGCCGGCAGTTCTCCCACAGGGCTTCGATGCGGGCGATGTCGCTGCGGCAGGCATCGGAGATCGGGTGGCAGGTCTCGCGCGTCAGGATGTCCATCGGGCATTCCTTGCGTAAGGTGACGAAGCCCGAATGCATCTCGGCCGAAGCCGCGCGGCAGACCGCCCGCGCGACCGAATCGACCGGCAGCAACGGCCCGGTTCTGGCGTTTTCCGCCGCCCATTCGCAGATCGCCAGCGATTCAGGCACCACCACGTCGCCGAGTTTCAGCGCCGGCACCGTGCCGCTGGGGGAATGGCGCAGGATGATCGCCTTGGTCGCCTCGGTGCGCAGCTTGACGTGCACCTCCTCGAAATCGATGCCGCCGGCGGTCATGGCGATCCACGGCCGCATCGACCAGGATGAGTAATTCTTGTCGCCGATGACGAGGACAGGCTTTTGGTGCACGGCCATGGGCAAGGCTCCGCAGGCTGGGTTAAGCTCGCGCAAGGCAACCCGACCCCGAGTCGTTCCGCAAGCGCATCCGTAACGAAGCTGCCATGTCCGAAATCATTCCCGCAACACTCGCCCTGCCGCTGCCCCTGATCGCCAGTCGCGACCAGGCGGTGCCCATCCACTGCATCGTCAAGGGCGGGCTCGACGGCCTGATCGACAAGGTGCCGCCCGCGGCCCTGCGCTTCGCCCGCGCGACCGGCTTCGACGGCAAGCCCGGCAGCCATCTTCTGGTGCCGGCGGCGGACGGTGGCCTCGGCCTCGTGCTGTTCGGCATGGGCGGCGCCTTCGAGAGCGAGCCCTATGGCTTCGGCGCCCTGTCCGCCGCGCTGCCGCCCGGCACTTACGAGATCGCGACGCCGCTCGGCCCGATCGAGGCGACGGCGGCGACGCTGGGCTGGGTCATGGGCCGCTATGGCTTCCGCCGCTACAAGGATGACGACGGCAAGCCGGCGCCCCTTCTCGTGCCGCCGGTCGGCGCCGATCTCGATCAGGTGCGGCGCACGGCCGAGGCGGTGTTTTTCGTCCGCGATCTGGTCAATACGCCGGCCTCGGACCTCGGCCCGGCTGAGCTGGCGGAAGCGGCCCTCCGGGTCGCGACGGTGCATGATGCCCGCATCAACATCATCGTCGGCGACGATCTGATCGAAGCCGGCTATCCCATGGTCCATGCCGTTGGCCGGGCGTCGGAGCGCAGCCCCCGGCTGATCGACATGACCTGGGGCGAGGCGGGCCTGCCGCGCGTCACCCTCGTCGGCAAGGGCGTCTGCTTCGATACCGGCGGGCTGAACCTGAAGACCGGCAGTTACATGGCCCTGATGAAGAAGGACATGGGCGGCGCGGCCCATGTCCTCGGCCTTGCCCATATGATCATGGACGCCGGCCTGCCGGTGCGCCTGCGCGTGCTGATCCCCGCCGTGGAAAATGCCGTCTCGGGCAATGCCATGCGCCCGGGCGACGTGCTGACCTCGCGTAAGGGCCTGACGGTCGAGATCGGCGATACCGACGCCGAGGGCCGCCTGATCCTGGCCGATGCCCTCGCCGAGGCGGACGAGGACCGGCCCGACCTCCTGATCGACATGGCGACCCTGACCGGGGCGGCGCGCGTCGCCCTCGGTCCCGACCTGCCGGCGATGTTCACGCCCGACGACGAACTGGCGGCGGCGATATCGGACGCCGGCCTCGACCAGCGCGATCCCGTCTGGCGCCTGCCGCTGTGGGCGCCCTATGACAAATGGCTGGACTCGCGGGTCGCCGATCTCAACAACGTCTCGGACGGTGGCATGGCCGGCGCCGTGACCGCCGCCCTGTTCCTCAAGCGCTTCGTGACCGAAACCCCGTCCTGGGTGCATTTCGATGTCTTTGCCTGGGCGCCCAAGCCGGGACCGGGCCGCCCGGTCGGAGCCGAGGCCTATGCCATCCGCGCCCTCTATGCCCTGATCGCGGACCGTTTCGGCTCATGAGCGGCTTCGATCGCCGGCTGACCCCGGCACGGGACGATCTCGCCGCCGATTTCCTCGAAGGCAAGGTCGCGGCCGCGCGCTTCGTCGCCGGCGAGGCGTTTCATGTGATCGTGCCCCATGCCGCCCTGCGGCCCCGGCCGGAAGCGGCCGCCAGCCTCGACACCGAAGTCCTCTATGGCGAGGATTTCACGGTCTATGAGGATCGCAAGGACGGCTGGCTCTGGGGCCAACTCGGCACCGATGGTTATGTCGGCTTCGTGCCCCGGGCGGCCCTGACCCGGGGGCCGGCCCCGTTTGCTACCCATGTCGTCGCCGTGCCGCGCACCCATCTCTACCCGGCGCCCGACCTGAAGCGGCCGGCGGTGATCGCTCTTTCGATGGGCGCCCGCCTCGCGGTCGAGGGGGCGAGCGAAGACGGCCGCTGGCTGCGCCTGTCCTGCGGGCGCTTCGTCTTCGCCGCCCATGCGGCACCCATCGACAGGGTGGCGCCCGATGTCGTCGTGACGGCGGAGCGTTTCCTCGGCACGCCCTATCTCTGGGGCGGGCGGACGGCGGAAGGCATCGACTGTTCGGGCCTCGTCCAGATCGCCTTTGCCCGGGCCGGTATCGCCGTGCCGCGCGACAGCGATCTTCAGGCCGCTTTCGGCATTCCGGTCGCCGAGGGGGAGATCCGCCGGGGCGACATCCTGTGTTACCCGGGTCATGTCGCCCTCGCCCGGGGGGATGACCGCGTCGTCCATGCGACGGCGGCGGTCATGGCCGTGACCATCGAGCCGCGCGCGGTCCTCGAGGACCGGGTGCGGCAGGAGCGGGGCCTCGCCCCCGGCGCAACCGCCCTGCGCGCGATCCGGCGCCCTGGGAACTGACACCCTGAATTGAACCGGATCGGGCCGTTCGCCCGAGCATTGGGGGCATCCCGCCCGGCTGACGGGGTCCCGGAAGGGTATCTGTAACCCTACACTCGTCATTCCGGCGCAGGCCGGAATCTCTATCAGGCAAGGGCGCCTCTATCGTCACAAGGTCCCGGCCTTCGCCGGGACGACGAGAAGGTTCTGATCTCAGCGTCGCAGCCAGCCGAGGCCCGCCAGCGTGCCCGCGCGCGGGACATATTCGCAGCCGACGAAGCCGGTGTAACCCAGACGGTCCAATTCGTCGAACAGGAAGGGGTGGTTCAGTTCCTCCCCGTCCGGCTCGTGGCGGGACGGCACGCTGGCGACCTGGACATGGCCGATGAGCGGCATCAGGCGGCGCAGGGCCATGGTTACGTCGCCGTGCAGGATCTGGCGGTGATAGATGTCGAATTGCAGCTTCAGGCCGGGCAGGGCGAGGTCGCGGATCAGCGCTTCGGCGAAGGCGAAATCGTCGAGGAAATAACCCGGCATGTCCCACCGGTTGATCGGCTCGATCATCAGCTCGATCCCCCGGGCGGCCAGGGTTTCGGCGGCATGAAGGACGGCGCGGCGATAGGCTTCGCGGGCGGGGGGCGCGCCCCGGTCGGCGATGCCGGCCATCAGGTGCAGGCGCCTCGCCCCCATGGCTTCGGCGTAAGGGATCGCCTGTTGGATGCCGGCCTTCAGGTCGTCGAAGCGATCCGGCAGGGCGGCGAGGCCGCGCTCCCCCGCCGCCCAGTCGCCCGGCGGCAGGTTGAACAGCGCGAGTTCGAGGCCATTCGCGCTCAGGCGGTCGGCGACGACCTCCGGCGGATGATCATAGGGGAACAGGAATTCGACCGCCGAAAAGCCTGCTTCCGCCGCCGCCGCGAAACGATCGAGGAAGGACCATTCGGTGAACATCAGGCTGAGGTTGGCGGCGAAGCGCGGCATGGCGGTCAGGGGTTCAGCATCGCCGCGTCGATCAGCGCCTTCGTATAGGCTTCGCGCGGGGCGGCCACCACGTCGTCGACCGTGCCGGTTTCGACGATGCGGCCGGCGTGCATCACGATCATGCGGTGGCTCATGGCGCGGACCACCTTCAGATCGTGGGAGATGAACAGATAGGCGAAGCCCCGCTTTTCCTGCAGTCCGCGCAAGAGGTCGACGATCTGGCCCTGGATCGAGCGGTCGAGGGCGGAGGTCGGCTCGTCGAGGACGACGAGATCGGGATCGAGGGCGAGGGCCCGGGCGATCGCCACCCGCTGGCGCTGCCCGCCCGAGAATTCATGGGGAAAACGGTCGATCATGTCGGGGTCGAGGCCGACATCGGCGAGCGCGGCCCGGACCTTCACCCGCCGCGTGGCGGCATCGCCGGCCAGGTGATGGGCGGCCAGGCCTTCGCCCACCACTTCGCCGATGGTCATGCGCGGGCTGAGGCTGCCGTAAGGGTCCTGAAACACGACCTGGAAGGATTTGCGCTTCGCCCGCAGCGCCGCGCCCGAGAGACGCCGCAGGTCCTCGCCCAGGAAGGTGATGCGCCCGGTGGAGCGGATGAGGCGGAGCAGGGCGAAGCCGAGGGTCGATTTGCCCGAGCCGCTTTCGCCGACGATGGCCAGGGTCTCGCCCCGGCGGACCGACAGGCTGGCGCCGTCGACGGCGACGAGTTCGCTGAGGGTGCCGCCGAACAGCCCGCGCTTCAGGGCGAAGGCGACGCGGATATCCTCGGCCGACAGGACTTCGGGCGTGCCGTCCGGCACCGGCGCCGGCCGACCCTTCGGCTCCGCCTCGATCAGATGGCGGGTATAGGGGTGCCGGGGCGCGGCGAAGATCGTCGCGGTCGGGGCTTCCTCGACCAGCAGCCCCTCGTGCATCACCGCGACGCGGGTGGCGTGGCGGCGCACGACGGCGAGATTATGGGTGATCAGCAAAAGGCCGAGGCCCCGGCTGCGGACGAGATCCTGCAACAGGTCGAGGATCTTCGCCTCGACCGTGACGTCGAGGGCGGTGGTCGGCTCGTCGGCGATCAGCAGCTTGGGATTGCCGGCCAGCGCCATGGCGATCATCACCCGCTGGCGCTGGCCGCCGGAAAGCTCGTGCGGGAAGGCGTCCAGCCGGGTGGCCAGTGCCTCCAGCCCGACCTCGCGCAGGAGGTCGGCGACCCGGGCGCGGCGACCGGCGGCATCGAGATCGGTGTGCAGGCTCAGCACTTCCTCGATCTGGCGGCCGATCCGGTGCAGTGGATTGAGCGCCGTCATCGGCTCCTGGAAGATCATGGCGGCGACGCCCCCGCGCATGGCGCGCAGGGTCTCGTCGTCGGCGCCGATCATTTCCCGGCCGTCGAGCCGGATGGAGCCCTGGGGATTGCTGCCCTGGCCCTTCGCCAGCAGTTGCAGGACCGAGAGGGCGGTGACCGACTTGCCCGAGCCGCTTTCCCCGACCAGCGCGACAACCTCGCCGGCGGCGACGGACAGGCTGACGCCCTTGACCACATCCCGGGGGCCGGTCTCGGTCGCGAAGCGGGCGACCAGGTCGCGGATGACGAGAAGCGGGGCGGTCATGGTCCCCGCCTCGGGTCGAAGGCATCGCGCGTCGCCTCGCCGATGAAGACGAGGAGGGACAGCAGCAGGGCGACGGTGAAGAAGGCCGACAGCGGGATCCACGGCGCCTGCACCGCGAGATCCTTGGCCTGGGACAGCAGCTTGCCGAGGGACGGCGCCGATTGCTGCAAGCCGAAGCGCAGGTAGTCGAGCGAGGTGAGGGTCGAGATCGAGCCGTTCATGACGAAGGGCAGCATGGTCAGGGTCGCGACCAGCGTGTTGGGCAGGACATGGCGCAGCATGATGCGGATATTGCCGAGGCCGAGCGCCCGTGCCGCCCGCACGTAATCGAAATTGCGCGCCCGCAGCGCCTCGGCCCGGACGAGGCCGACCAGCTCCATCCACGAGAACAGCAGCATGATGCCGAGCAGCCAGAAGAAGGTCGGCTCGATCACCGCCGACAGGATGATGAGGAGATAGAGAACGGGCATCCCCGACCAGATCTCGATGAAGCGCTGCATCAGGAGATCGGTCAGGCCACCGAGGAAGCCCTGGGTCAGGCCGGCGAGAACGCCGATCACGCTGGCGGCGAGGGTCAGGGCAAGGCCGAAGGCGACCGAGATGCGAAAGCCGTAGATCAGCGTCGCCGTGATATCCCGTCCGTCATTGTCGGTGCCCAGCCAGTTGAGGGCGGAGGGCGGCGCCGGATAGGGCGCGACCTCCCGCACCACCGTGTCCCACGAGAAGGGGATCAGGGGCCAGATCACGGTCGCGCCCTTCTCGGCGAAAAGCTCGTGCATGAAGGGCGAGGTGTAATCGGCGAGGGTCTCGAAATCGCCGCCCAGCTCGGCCTCGGTGTAATCGATCAGGGTCGGGAAATAGGATTTCCCCTCCATGCCGATATAGAGCGGCCGGTCGTTGGCGATGAATTCGGCGAAGAGGCTGAGGGTGAACAGGCCGAGGAAGATCCACAGCGACCAGAAGCCCCGGCTGTTGGCGCGGAACCGCTTCAGCCTTCGCCGGGTCAGGGGCGTGAGGGCAAGGCGCGCCATGTCAGTTTTCCCGCCGCTCGAAGTCGATGCGGGGGTCGACCAGCGTATAGGTGAAATCCGAGACGATGCTGGTGATGAGCCCGATCAGCGAGAAGAGATAGAGCGTGCCGAAGATGATCGGATAATCCCGCTTCTCCGCCGCCTGGAAACCCAGAAGTCCCAGCCCGTCGAGGGAGAAGATCACCTCGGTCATCAGCGACGAGGTGAAGAGAATGCCGATGAAGGCGGCGGGAAAGCCGGCGATGACGATCAGCATCGCGTTGCGGAAGACGTGGGCATACAGGATGGCGCTTTCGCCGAGGCCCTTGGCCCGCGCGGTCACGACATATTGCTTGTTGATCTCGTCGAGGAAGGAATTCTTGGTCAGCAGGGTCAGGGTGGCGAAGCCGCTGATCACCATGGACAGGATCGGCAGGGTCATGTGCCAGGCGTAGTCGCCGATCTTCCGCCACAGGCCGAGTTCGTGGAAATTGTCCGAGACGAGGCCGCGCAGGGGAAAGATCGACCAGAAGCTGCCGCCGGCGAAAAAGACGATGAGCAGGACGGCGACCAGGAAGGCCGGCACCGCATAGCCAAGGACGATGACGCCCGAGGTCCAGACGTCGAAACGGCTGCCGTCCCGCACCGCCTTGGCGATGCCGAGCGGGATCGAGATGAAATAGATGATCAGCGTCGTCCACAGGCCGAGGGAGATCGAGACCGGCAGCTTGTCGAGGATCAGGTCGATCACCGGCCGGGCCTGGAAGAAACTGGTGCCGAGGTCGAAGCGCAGGTAATCCCCGGCCATCTTCAGGAAACGCTCGCCCAGCGACTTGTCGTAACCGAACTGGACCTCCAGCTCCTTGATGAACTGGGGATCGAGGCCGCGGGCGCCGCGATAGCGGCTGTCGCCCCCGCCGCCGGTGACGCCGCCGCCGCCGCCCAGCGTCTCGGACCCGCCCGAGGACAGGCGGCCCTGCATCGCGTTGTCCGACGAGGTGTAACGCGCCATGACCTGTTCCAGCGGCCCGCCCGGGGCGAGCTGGATGACCAGGAAATTGATCAGCATGATGCCGAACAGCGTCGGCACGATCAGCAGCAGCCGGCGCAGCAGATAGATGCCCATCAGGGGGCCTTTCCGGCGTCGATGGCGGCGCCGCGCGCGGGGGCGAACCACCAGGTGTCGACGACGCCGAGGTCGTAGACCGGCGCGGTGGCCGGCTGGCCGAAACGGTCCCACCAGGCGATGGTGCGACTGCTCTTGTACCATTGCGGGATGATGTAGTCGTTCCACATCACCACCCGGTCGAGGGCATGGGCCGCGGTCATGTAGTCCGGCCGGCTTTCGGCGCCGACCATCCGGTCGATCAGCATGTCGACCACCGGGTCCTTGATGCCGGACAGGTTCAGGCTGCCCGGCGCGTCGGCGTTTTCCGAGCCCCAGAGATCGCGGAGTTCGGTGGTCGGGGTGGCGCCGAGGGCGAAGCGCTGCGAAATCACGTCGTAATCGAAATTCTGCCGGCGCAGCTGATAGGAGGTCGGATCGACCTCGCGGTAGCGGGCGGCGAAGCCCAGCCGCTGCAGATTCTGGACGAAGGGCTGGAAGATGCGGGCCATGACCGGCTCGGTGCTCAACACCTCGATCTCGAAGGGCTCGCCCCTGGCGTCGACCAGCTTGCCGTCGCGGATGGTCCAGCCCGCCTCGGCCAGCAGATCGCGCGCGGCCTTCAGCCGGTCGCGGATATTGCCGCTGCCGTCCGTCGCCGCCGGCATGTAGGGGCCGCCGAAGACGGCGTCGGGGATCTGGCCCCGGTACATCTCGAGGATGGCGAGTTCGGCCGATCCGGGCCAGCCGTGGGCGGCCAGCACGGAATTCTCGAAGATCGAGGCCATGCGCGAATAGGCGCCGTAGAACAGCGCCTTGTTCGACCATTCGAAATCGAAGGCGAGGCCGATCGCCCGGCGCACGCGGACGTCCTGGAATTTCTCGCGCCGCAGGTTCAGGAAGAAGGCCTGGATGCCCGTCGGCCGCTCGTCCGCCACTTCGCCGCGCTTCACGAAGCCCTTGTCGAAGGCCGGGCCGACATAGCCGGTCGCCCACAGGCGCGAGGTGAATTCCTCGCGGAAGTCGAAGGCGCCGGCCTTGAAGGCTTCGAATTCAATGTCGCGGTCGCGGTAATAGTCGATCGAGATGCGGTCGAAATTGTAACGGCCCCGGTTCACGTTCAGGTCGCGCGCCCAGTAATCCGCCCGCCGCTCGTAGGTGATGCCGCGCCCGGCCTCGACCGCCGCCACCCGGTAAGGGCCGGAGCCGGGCAGGGGCTCCAGCCCCGGCTGGTCGAGATCATGGCTGGCGAGATAGGCGGCGGGCAGCACCGGCATGGTCGCGATGACGACCGGCAGGGTGCGCAGGCCCTTCAGCGCGAAGCGGACATGCACGGTCGCCGGATCGGGCGCCTCGATCGCGGCGATATCGGCGAGGCGCTGGCGCCAGTTGGGATCGCCCTTGTCGCGGAGGGCCTGCCAGGTCGCGACCACGTCGGCCGAGGTGACCGGGCTGCCGTCGGCGAATCGCGCCTCGGGGCGCAGGCGGAAGGTGACGGTGGAAAAATCGGCGGCGACATCGATGCTCTCGGCCAGCAGGCCATAGAACGAATCGGGCTCGTCGCTGCTCGCCACCATCAGGCTGTCGGTGGTCAGCTCGGTGCCCTGGACGGCGACACCGCGCACGATATAGGGGTTGAGCGAATCGAAGGTGCCGAGGGCGGACAGGCTCAGCCGCCCGCCCTTGGGGGCCCCGGGATCGACATAATCGAAATGCGAAAAGCCGGCCGCGTATTTCACATCGCCGAAAGGCGAAAAAGCGGGCCTCGGATCGGCCAGCGCGGGGCCGGCGGCAACCAGGAGGACGGCCGCGGCGCGGGCCAGGCGAAGGGACAGGCTGAACATCGCGGGGATGATAGCAAGCCGTTGGCCGCAGGGAAGCCTATCCCTTCAGCGCCGCCGCTTTCGCCTCGTCGAACCACCAGGTATCGGGAAAGCCCGAGGCATAGCGGGGCTTCACGTCCGGCCGGCCGAAGCGGTTCCAGACGGCGATCCGGTCGGCGGTGATGTGCCATTGCGGCACGACGTAAGTGCCCCAGCACAGCACCCGGTCGAGGGCGCGGCAGGCGGCGACCAGGGCGGCGCGATCCCCGGCGAAGATCACCTTGTCGATCAGGGCGTCGATCACCGGATCCTTGATGCCGATCAGGTTGCGGCTGCCCTTTTCGTCGGCGGCGCTGCTGCCCCAGAATTCCCGCTGCTCGTTGCCCGGCGACAGGGACTGCGGGAAGGTGCCGATGACGATGTCGAAGTCGAAATTGTTCACCCGGTCGACATATTGCGGCGGATCGACGGTGCGAATCCCGGCGGTGATGCCGAGGAGGCCGAGATTGGCGATGAAGGGCGTCGTCACCCGCTCGAAGGTGACGTCGTCCATCAGGAATTCGAGGATGAAGGGCGTGCCATCGGGCCCGACCAGCTTCTTGTCGACGATCTTGCAGCCGGCATCGGCCAGCAGCTTGCGGGCCTGGAGCAGCAGCTTGCGGTCCTGGCCGGTGCCGTCGCTGACCGGGGCGGTCCAGGCCGGGCCGAAGACCGCCGCCGGGAGCCGGTCGCGGAACGGCTCCAGCAGGGCGAGTTCGGCCGCGTCCGGCGCGCCCGTCGCCGCCAGTTCCGAATTGGCGAAATAGGACTGGGTCCGCGTATAGGCGCCGTAGAACAGCGCCTTGTTCGACCATTCAAAATCGAAGGCGAGGCCGATCGCCTGCCGCACCTTCGCGTCGCGCAGCAGCGGCCGGCGGGTGTTCAGGACGAAGGCCTGCATGCCGGCCGGGGTCTCGTCCGGCAATTCCAGCTTCAGGACCTTGCCGTCGCGCACCGCCGGGAAGTCATAGGCGGTGGCCCAGACCCGGGCCACGCGCTCGATCCGGACGTCGAGGGCGCCGGCCTTGAAGGCTTCGATATTCGCCGTCTCGTCGCGGAAATAGTCGTAGCGCATGCGCGCGAAATTGTTGCGGCCGATGTTCACCGGCAGTTTCGCGCCCCAGTAGTCCGCCACCCGCTCGAGGGTCAGGCTGCGGCCCGTCTCGACCGCGCCGATTCGATAGGGGCCGCTGCCCAGCGGCACCTCCAGCGAGGGCCGGGTGAAGTCCCGACCTTCCCAGTAATGACGGGGCAGCACCGCGAGCTGGCCCATGATCAGCGGCAGTTCGCGGTTGCCGGTCGTATCGAAGGTGAAGCGGACGCCGCCGTTGCCCGAGGTTTCGACCTTGGCGACATTGGCGTAATAGCTGCGATAGAAGGGGTGGCCCTTGGTCTTCAGCGTCTCGAAGCTGAAGACGACATCGTCCGCCGTCACCGGCGTGCCGTCGTGAAACCTGGCCTCGCCGCGCAGGTCGTATTCGACGAAGGAGCGGTCGGGTGCAACGGAAATGGACTCCGCCAGCAATCCGTATTCCGAGAAGGGCTCGTCCTGCGCCTGGGTGGTCAGCGTGTCGTAGATCGACCCCGATCCGGCGGCGGCATCGCCCAGCACGATGAAGGGATTCAGCGAATCGAAGCTGCCGAGCACGCCCTGGCGGATCTCGCCGCCCACGGGCGCGTCGGCGCGCACGAAATCGAAGCGCGGAAATCCGGCCGGATATTTCAGGTCGCCATGCATGGCGATGCCATGCATGGGCGTCGCCTGCGCCCGTGCCGGACGCAACGAAAAGGCCCCCGCGAAGGGGGCCATCCCGATGGTGGCCAGCAGGCTTCGACGTGAAATCATCATCGTCCCCTGCCGGTCAAAAGCCCGATCAGGGCAGCGGCACCGGCGAATCGGCCTGTGCGCGCAGATAGGCGATCAGGTCGGCGCGGTCCTGCGGCTTCTTCAGACCGGCGAAGCCCATCTTGGTGCCCGGCGCGTAATCCTTGGGGCTGCGCAGGAATTCGTAGAGACCCGCGTATTCCCAATTGCCCGGCTTGCCCTTGATGGCGTCGGAATAGGCGAAGCCTTCCATGTGGCCATGCTTGTTGCCGACGACGCCCCACAGGTTCGGGCCGACCTTGGCGGCACCACCCTTGTCCACCGTATGGCACGAGGCGCATTTCGCGAACTGCTTCTGGCCATTCTCGACCGACGCGGACGCGAGCAGCTGCTCGACCGGCGGATCTTTCGGCGCCTCGGCGGCGGCCTCGGCTTCACCGCCAGCGGCGGCACCCTCGGCTTCCACGCCTTCGACGACGTAGACCGGCTTTTCCAGATGTTTCGGCGACACCAGGGCGTCACCGACGTTACTGATAATCAGAAGCGCCAGCACGCCACCAAGGGCGGCGCCAGCAATCTTGTTGATCTCGAAGGAATCCATATGCCCTCGTCCCCTCCGGTCCGGGACAGACGTGCCCCGACAGGCGCGCGGAGATTAGCCGCTTCCAAGCAAAAGGCGCAACCCGTATAAGGTCGCGCTATCGCCTCGGAAACTGACGGCAACACGCGCGATCTTCGCCGTGTCATGTTGCCGCAGGTGGCGCGCCTTGCCAATGGTGGCTTTCCCCGTAGGACCGGCCTTGAACATGAGCAATTCGATCGTCGTCATTCCGGCCCGCATGGCCTCCACGCGCCTGCCGGGCAAGCCCCTGAGCCTGATCGACGGCGTGCCGATGATCGTGCAGGTCTGGCGCCGGGCCATGGAGGCGGACGTGGGTCCGGTCGTGGTCGCCGCCGCCGAAGCCGAGATCGTCGCCGCCGTCGAGGCTGCGGGCGGCGTCGCCGTGCTGACCGATCCCGCCCATCCGTCCGGCTCCGACCGTATATTCGAGGCGCTGAAGCGGGCAGACCCCGAGGGCCGGGCCGACTTCGTCGTCAATGTGCAGGGCGATCTGCCGACGATCGAGCCTGCGGTGATTCGCGCCGCGCTGCGCCCGATGGCCGACCCCGCCGTCGATATCGCGACCCTGGCGGCGGAAATCCGCGTCGAGGAAGAGCGGACCAATCCCAATGTGGTGAAGGCCGTGGTCGCCTGGGCGGGCGACAGCGGCATCGGCCGCGCGCTCTATTTCACCCGGGCGACGGCGCCTTACGGAGCCGGCGCCCATTTCCATCACATCGGTCTTTATGCCTATCGTCGTCAGGCGCTGGCCCGCTTCGTCGGTCTGCCGCCCTCGCCGCTGGAGCTGCGCGAGAAACTGGAACAGTTGCGCGCGCTCGAAGCCGGCATGCGCATCGATGTCGTCGCCGTCGACACGGTGCCCCTCGGCGTTGATACGCCGGAAGACCTGGCGCGGGCCCGCGCCATCATCGAAGGCCATGTTTGAATGACTTATGATCCCGCGCGCGTCGGTACCGCGGTTGTCGCCTATCAGGGGGCGCCGGCCGCCTTTTCCCATCAGGCGCTGCGCGAACTCTTTCCCCAGGCGCGGCCGCTGCCCTGTCCGACCTTCGATGAAGCCCTGAGCGCGATCAAGGACGGACGGGCGGATTTCGGCGTCATCCCGATCGAGAATACGCTGGCCGGTCGCGTCGCCGACATTCACCAGCTGCTGCCGGGCGCCAACCTCTATATCGTCGGGGAATATTTCCTGCGCATCCGCCATCAGCTGCTGGCGCCCAAGGGAGCGACCCTGGCCGGGCTGAAGACCGTGCACAGCCACCAGATGGCGCTCGCCCAATGCCGGAAATTCTGGTTGGAGCATCATCTGACGCCGGTCGTCCATGACGACACGGCGGGCGCCGCCCGCGATGTCGCCGCCTGGGGAGACCGCTCGGTCGCGGCCATCGCGTCGAGCCTTGCCGCCGATGTCTACGGCCTCGACACGGTGGCCGCCAATATCGAGGACGCGGAACACAACACCACGCGCTTCATCGTCCTCTCGCGCGAGCGGGACGATCCGGCGCCGGGCGTGCCGGCCATCACCACCTTCGTCTTCCGGGTGCGCAACGTGCCGGCCGCGCTTTACAAGGCGATGGGCGGTTTCGCCACCAACGGCATCAACATGACGAAGCTCGAGTCCTACCAGATCAACGGCAGCTTCACCGCGACCCAGTTCTATGCCGACATCGAGGGCCACCCGGACGATCGTTCGGTTCGCCTCGCCTTCGAGGAGCTGGCCTTCTTCTCGACCGACGTGAAAATCCTCGGCAGCTATCCGGCGCATCCCTTCCGCAAGCGGGAAGGCGGCGTCTGACCGCTTGATCGGGGCGTATCCGGGCCCACATGAGTCGGGGTCCGGATCCGCCCCCTTCGACAGAGGAGACACCCGTGGGTTTCGCGCGTACCGCCCT
>JAOZVS010000006.1 GCA_025869435.1 Zavarzinia sp. | reverse complement strand
TGAGGTCGCTGACGGCTGAGGTGATGTGGTCATTCCGCGCCGCCGCCTCCTCCGCCACCACCGCCTCCTCCTCCGCCACC
Organism: Zavarzinia sp.; assembly: GCA_025869435.1. Taxonomy (GTDB): domain Bacteria; phylum Pseudomonadota; class Alphaproteobacteria; order Zavarziniales; family Zavarziniaceae; genus Zavarzinia. Next base: position 22,376 of record JAOZVS010000006.1, on the reverse strand, counting down.
ACCGCCTCCGGCGCCGGTGACCGACGCGGGCCGGCCGGCCGATCTATCCGCCGCGCTGCCGCCCGAGCCCGAGGCGCCCGTCACCCCGGCTTCGCCGGCAGCACCCGTCGCCCCGGCTTCACCGGACAGGGCCGGCACCGGCGGTCTGCCCAGCGTTGCCAAGCCCGTGGGCAGCATTCCCTTCGCCACCAGCAGCGACGTGCTGGATGATGCCGCCCGCGCGGCGCTCGATGGCGCGGCGACCAAGCTGCAATCGCCCGAGGGCCGGGTCCTGCTGCGCGGCTTCGCCAGCGGCACCAATGACACCGCGACCGGCGCGCGGCGGCTGGCCCGCCAGCGTGTTCTCGCTGTCCGCACCTATCTGATCGAACACGGCGTAGCCGCCAGCCGCATCGACATGCGGGCCGTCGGCATGGCCGATGACGCGCCGGTGGCCGATGGGGTCGATATCGCCATCATGCCCTGATCGCGTCGGTGGTTGGCCGATCCCGGCTTAACAGGGACAAGGACCGATGAAACCTGATCGCTATCTGTTGCGCATGACGCTGTTCCTGCTGGCCATCGCCGTTCTGGTGATCGTGCTGCTGGGCCGGGCGATCAGTTTCTTCATGACCAATGTGCCGCTGAACGCGGTGATCATTTCGGTTCTTCTGCTCGGCATCGTCTACATGCTGCGTCAGGTCCTGCTGCTGCGCCCCGAGGGCCAGTGGTTCGAGCGTCTGGTGCGCCAGGATCCCAACCTGGCGACCGCGCCGCCGCCCGACCTGCTCGGCCCCATCGCCGCGGCCATGACGGAAAAGCGCAGCATCCGCTGGCAGCTGGGCCCGACCGCGACCCGCGCCCTGGTCGACGGCCTCGCCTCGCGGCTGGACGAGAAGCGGGAAATCGGCCGCTATCTCGTCTCGGTGCTGATCTTCCTTGGCCTGCTCGGCACCTTCTGGGGTTTGCTGTCGACGGTGTCGGCCATCGGCGATGCCATCCGCAACCTGAACATCGCCGGCGGCGGCGATTTCACGGCGATGTTCGGCGAGTTGAAGCGCGGCCTCGAAGCCCCGCTGCAGGGCATGGGCACCTCTTTCTCGTCGTCGCTCTTCGGCCTGTCGGGCTCGCTCATCCTCGGCTTCCTCGAACTTCAGGCCAGCCAGGCGCAAGGCCGCTTCCTCGGCGAGGTCGAGGATTACCTGACCGCCAATACCCGCCTCGGCGGCACCGGCATGGAAGGCGAGACCGGCGGCGGCGTGCCGGCCTATGTCGCGGCCCTGCTGGAAACCACGGCGGAAAGCCTCGACCGCCTGCAGCGGACCATGGCCCATGCCGAGGAAAACCGCGCGACCGCCAATGACGCCCTGCTGAACCTGACCGAGCGCCTGGCCACCCTGGCGACCCAGATGCGGGCCGAGCAGGAATTGATGGTGCGCATCGCCGAGGCGCAGATGGAGCTGAAACCGGCCCTGTCCCGCATCGCCCAGATGCAGGGCGCGACCGCGCTCGACGACGCCAGCCGGGCGCATTTGCGTAATATCGATGCCGGCATCACCCGCGTCGCCGAAGGCCAGCGCGCCGGGCTGGACGAAGTGGCGGCGCAGGTGAAGATCCTGACCCGCACCATCGCGGCGATCGACGCGGGCGAGCGCTGATGGCGTCGCGCAGCCGCCGCTTCCGCGACCGGGGCGGGCCGGACATCTGGCCCGGCTTCGTCGACGCGCTGACCACGCTGCTGCTGGCGATCAGCTTCCTGCTGTCGGTCTTCATGCTGGCGCAATTCTTTCTCGGCCAGGCGCTGTCCGGCCGGGACGAGGCGCTGGCCCGGCTGAACAGCCAGATCGCCGACCTGACCGATCTTCTGGCGCTGGAGCGCCAGGCCAATGCCGAACTGCGCCTGTCCGTCTCCAGCCTGTCGTCCGGTGTCGAAAGCGCGACGAAGGAGAGGGACCAGCTGCGCGACCAGCTGGCGGCCCAGGGCGACAAGGCGACCGGCCTCGAGGCGCAGGCAAGCCAGCTTTCGGCCGAACTCGACCGCGAGAAGGCGCTGAGCGCCGATGCCCAGGCCCAGGTCGATCTCCTCAACCGCCAGATCGCGGAATTGCGCCAGCAGCTGACGGAAATCGCCGCCCTGCTCGACCAGTCCGACGTGAAGGACCGGGAATCCCAGGCGGTGATCGCCGATCTCGGCCGGCGCCTCAATCTCGCCCTCGCCAGCAAGGTCGAGGAATTGGCCCGCTATCGTTCCGAATTCTTCGGCCGCCTGCGCGAGGTTCTGGGCGAGCGTCAGGACGTGCGCATCGTCGGCGACCGTTTCGTCTTCCAGTCGGAAGTGCTCTTCGCCTCCGGCTCGGCCGAGATCGGCCCCGGCGGGCAGGAGACGCTGGCGCGTTTCGCCGCGACCCTGAAGGAGATCATGGCGCAGATCCCGACCGAGCTGCCCTGGATCCTGCGGGTCGACGGCCATACCGATGTAACCCCGATCATCAATTCGCCGCTCTATCCGTCGAACTGGGAATTGTCGACCGGCCGCGCCGTTGCCGTCGCCAAATTCCTGATCGCGCAGGGCATCCCGCCCGAGCGGGTGGCCGCCACCGGTTTCGGCGAATTCCAGCCGCTCGATACAAGCGGCGGTCCCGAGTCCCTCGCCCGCAACCGCCGGATCGAGCTGAAACTGACCGAGCGCTGACCGCCGCCCGCCATCAGGCCTTGCCAGCCGTCCCTCGCGGCTTATCCTGCTTCCCCGGTTCCCTTGGAGGTTGGCGATGATCAGGCGGCTCGCGGCACTTGTTCTGGGTCTCGTTGCGGCGGCGACCCCCGCCCTCGGGCGGGACAAGGTGGTTTTCGGCACCAACTGGCTGGCCCAGGCCGAACATGGCGGCTTCTACCAGGCGGTCGCCGACGGCACCTACGCGAAATACGGCCTCGATGTCGAGATCCGCATGGGCGGCCCGCAGGTGAATCATGCCCTGCTGCTGGCCGCCGGCAAGATCGATTTCAACATGGGCGGCGAGAGTTACGGCGCCCTGAACTATGTCGAGAACGACATCCCCGTGCGCGCTATCGCCTCCATCTTCCAGAAGGAGCCCCGGGTGATGATCGCGCACCCGGACACGGGCGTCACCGACCTGAAATCCCTGAAAGGCCGGCCGATCCTTCTGTCCAAGGATGCGCTGCAGACCTTCTGGCTGTGGATGAAGCGCACGCAAGGACTGACCGACGACCAGATCCGGCCCTATAATTTCTCGGCCGCGCCCTTCCTCGCCGACAAGAAAATGATCATGCAGGGTTACCTCTCGTCCGAGCCCTATACGGTGGCGCAGGCGGGGATCAAGCCTGTCGTGCTGCTGCTGGCCGATTACGGCGACAACACCTATTCGACGACGATCGAGGCGCGGCAGGACCTGCTGGACAAGAACCCGGACCTCGTCCAGCGCTTCGTCGACGCCACCATCATCGGCTGGAAGAATTACCTGCATGGGGATCCGGCGGCCGGCAACGCCCTGATCAAGGCGGCGAACCCCGAGATGACCGACGACCAGATCGCCTATGCCATCAAGGTGCTGAACGAACATGGCATCGCCGAATCGGGCGATGCCCTCACCCTCGGCATCGGCGCCATGACCGACGCGCGCTGGAAATCCTTCTTCGACGACACGGTCGCTGCCGGGATCTATCCCGCCACCCTCGACCTCAAGCGCGCCTATACGCTCGATTTCGTGAACAAGGGCGTCGGCCTGCATTGAGCCTCTTGCGCATCGAGGGGGTCGGCCATCGCTTCGCCAGCGGCACCACCGCCCTCGCGGGGGTCGACCTGACGCTGGAGCCCGGGGAGTTCCTGTCGATCCTCGGGCCGTCCGGCTGCGGCAAGTCCACCCTGCTCCGCCTCGTCATGGGCCTCGACCGGCCGACAGCGGGCCGCATCGACTGGAGGGGCCCCCGTCCCCGCATCGGCGTCGTCTTCCAGGACCCGACCCTGATGCCCTGGGCCAACGTGATGGACAATGTCGCCCTGCCGCTTCGCCTCGCCGGGAGAGGCCGCGCCGAACGCCACGCCGCTGCGCGCGAGGCGATCGCCCTCGTTGGCCTCGATGGCTTCGAGGCGGCGGTGCCGCGCGAATTGTCGGGCGGGATGCGGATGCGGGCCTCGATCGCCCGCGCCTTCGTCGGCGACCCTCAGGTCCTGCTGATGGACGAGCCCTTCGCCGCCCTTGACGAAATCACCCGTCTTCGCCTCGACGATGAATTGCGCGCGCTGTGCCGGCGCAAAAACCTCGCCGTCATTTTCGTCACCCACAGCGTGTTCGAGAGCGTCTATCTTTCGGACCGGATCGCGGTCATGAGCGGACGGCCGGGCCATGTCGCCGACATCCGGGTGATCGCCCGCGAGGAAGGCGCCGCCTTCCGCGCCAGCCCCGCCTACGCCCGCCAATGCGCCGAAGCCTCGGCCAGCCTCGCCCGCGCGATGGAGCTTTCGGCGTGATCAGGGCGGTCCCCATGGTTCCACAGGCGTCGTCCCGGCGAAGGCCGGGACCTTCGGACGGAGGGGCGCCCGTGCCGACAAAAGGTTCCGGCCTTCGCCGGAACGACGAGAGTGTGGCGAGGCTCCCCACATGACCCGCCTCGCCGCCCGTATCGCGCCGCTGCTGGTCGCCGTCCTCGTCCTGTCGGGCTGGGAACTCCTGGTCCGGGTCAACGACCTGCCGCCCTATATATTGCCGGCGCCGAGCGCGATCGGCGCCAGCCTGTGGCATGACCGGGCGATCCTCGCCCTCTCGCTCTATGTCACCCTGAAGATCACATTCGCCGCGCTGCTGACTTCGGCGATCGCCGGCCTCGGCCTTGCCGTCCTGTTCCGGCAGAGCCGCTGGATCGAGCGCAGTCTCTACCCTTACGCCGTCATCCTGCAGGTGACGCCCATCGTCGCCATCGCGCCGCTGATCCTCATCTATGTCGAGGACCCGTTCATGGTGATGCTGGTCTGCGCCACCATCGTCGCCTTCTTCCCGGTGCTGTCCAATGCCATGCTCGGCCTGCGCTCGGTCGATCGCGGGCTGGAGGATCTGTTCCGCCTGCAGGGCGCCTCGCGCTGGCAGGTCCTGTGGCTGCTGCAACTGCCGTCGGCGCTGCCCTATTACCTCGGGGGCCTGCGCATCGCCGGGGGGCTGGCCCTGATCGGGGCGGTGGTCGCCGAATTCGTCTCCTCGACCACGGCGGGCGGGGCGACCGGCCTTGCCTGGCGCATCATCGAGGCGGGGCAGCGCCTGAACGTGCCGCGCATGTTCGCGGCCCTCGCGCTGATCGCCGTCGCCGGCATCGCCATATTCGGCTTGCTCAGCCTCGCCAGCCGGCTGATCCTGCGGCGCTGGCACGACAGCGCGCGGAACGAAGAACAAGGGGAGAGCTGAGTCGCCATGGCCGCACGGCTGACTGAAATCCGCCGGATCTCTCTGCCCATCCGGCCCTTCGACCTCGGCAAGGTCCAGGTCGGCGAGACCGAACTGCGCCTGTCGCTTGGCATCGGCTCCGGCCTGTCGCGGCGCCCGGGCGATCCGCCCGGCCGGCTCTACGCCGTCACCGACCGGGGGCCGAACGTGCCTTGCGACGAGGCTACGGCGATCCTCGGCCGGGGCGCGGACGTGATGTGCGCCGGCGATGGCGAGGCGAAGATCTTCCTTCAGCCCGCGTTCCAGCCCTCCATCGTCGCCATCGAGATCGCCGCGACCCGGGTCCGCCTCGCCGCGCGCATCGGCCTGCATGATGCCGCCAGCGCCCCCCTGACCGGCCTGCCCAACCCGAGGGAAGAGGGCGAGGACGCGATCGAACAGGCTTTCGACGGGGCGGGCCTGCCGCTGCCGCCCGACCCCGGCGGCGTCGATACGGAATCCGTCGCGGCCGCGCCCGATGGCACCTTCTGGGTCGGCGAGGAATATGGCCCCAGTCTTATCCATGTCGGGGCCGACGGCGCGGTGATCGAGCGGATCGTGCCCAAGGGCACCGGCCGCCATTACCGCAAGGCGCCCTATCCGGTGCGCGAGCGCCTGCCCGAGGTTTTCGCGAAACGCCGGCTGAACCGGGGCTTCGAGGGCCTGACGATTTCACCCGATGGCCGCTTCCTGCATTTCATGACCCAGAGCGCCCTGGCCCATCCGGGACGGGAGGTCGCGCTGTGGTCCCGCAACATCCGCCTCGTCACTTTCGACGTGAAGAAGCGCGAGATCGAATGCTGCCATCTCTACCGGCTGGAGCGGCCCGCCGCCTTCCGCGCCGACCGCAACGCGGAGCGCCGCGACGTGAAGATCGGCGACATGACCTCGGTCAGTCCCTACGACCTCCTGGTGGTCGAGCGGGTGGAGAATGGCTCGAAGATCTTCCATGTCCGCCTGATGGCGGACGAGCGGCTGGACCCGGCCTGGCTCGACCTCGAACGCCGCCCGACGCTCGAGGAGACCGATGGCCGGCACCTGCGCCGGCAGGAGGTTCCCGTGCTCTCGAAACGACTGATCCTCGATTCCGACAGGGAAGACGGCCTGCCGGCGAAGATCGAGGGCCTGTCCTGGTTCGACGAGCGCACCCTCGTCGTGATCGACGACGATGATTTCGGCATCAAGGGCGCCCGCAGCGCGATCCACATCCTGCGTTTCGACGGGCCGCTGATCTAGGGAAGAGACACGATGAGCGACGCAGTGCTGTGGCAGCAGGACGGCCATGTCCTCCGCCTCGTCATGAACCGGCCTGAGACGCGGAACGCCCTCGGCAGCGTCGAGGAGCTGGACCATTTCGTCGGCCTGCTGCGCCGGGCGCAGGCCGACCGGGGCTTGCGCGCCGTCATCCTGACCGGGGCGGGCCAGGCTTTCGCCGCCGGCGGCAACGTCAAGGACATGCGCGAGAAACACGGCCTGTTCGGCGGCAGCCCGCGCGAGATGCGCGATACCTACCGCCGCACGGTGCAGACCCTGGCGCAGGCCCTGCGCAATCTCGAAGTGCCGGTGATCGCGGCGGTGAACGGCCCCGCCATCGGCCAGGGCTGCGGCCTCGCCTGTCTCGCCGATATCCGCATCGCCGCCGCCTCGGCCAAATTCGCCGTCTCCTTCCTGAAGCTCGGCCTCGTGCCCGGCGACGGCGGCGCCTATATCCTGCCCCGGCTGATCGGCCAGGCGCGGGCCTCGCAGATGTTCTTCACCGGCGAGGTGATCGACGCGGGCACCGCGCTCGACTGGGGCCTCGTCTCGAAAGTGGTCGCCGACGATGTCCTGCAGGACGAGGCCATGGCCATGGCCCGGGCGATATCCGCCCAGCCGCCCGACGTGCTGCGCCTGACCAAGCGCCTGCTGCGCGAGGGTGAGCGGGCGCCCTACGAGACGGTGCTGGAATTGTCCGCCGCCTTCCAGGCCCTGGCCCAGCACACGGAAGATCATGGCGAGGCCATTTCGGCCTTCTTCGAAAAGCGACCCGGGGACTTCGCCGGGCGTTGACTTGATTCTGCGCAACCCCCACTGGCGAAAAGGCTGATAGGCTGGCCCCTTGAGGCTTGGAGGTTTTGCTTATGGTCGAGAACTGGCACGCGCGGCCCATTGCCGAGGTCTACCGGCATCTGGACAGCGGGCCGGACGGCCTCGGCCCCGAGGAGGCGGCCCGCCGGCTGACGGAACATGGCCCCAACAGCCTGGCCGCCGGCAAGAGCACCAGCCCGGTCCTGCGCTTCCTTGGCCAGTTCAACAACGCGCTGATCTATTTCCTGCTGGCCTCCGCGGTGGCCGCCGCCGCCATCGGCCATCTGGTCGATGCCGGCGTCATCATGGCGGTCACCGTGATCAACGCGGTGGTCGGTTTCCTGCAGGAAGGCAAGGCGGAAAAGGCCCTGGCCGCCATCGCCGCCATGGTCAGCCCGCGCGCCAATGTCCTGCGCGGCGGCACCCGCCAGGGCATCGCCGTCGCCGATCTGGTGCCCGGCGACATCGTGCTGATCGAAGCGGGCGACCGGGTGCCGGCCGACCTTCGTCTGACCAGGGCCAGCGCGCTGCTGGTCGACGAAGCGCTGTTGACCGGCGAATCCGTGGCTTCGGCCAAATCCGAGCTGGCCGCCGCCGAAGCAGCCTCCCTGGGCGAGCGGCATTCGATGGCCTTTTCCGGCACGATGGTCGCCGTCGGCCAGGGTCGGGGCATCGTCGTCGCCACCGGCAGCCGGACCGAGATCGGCCACATCAGCACGCTGATCGGCAAGGTCGAGCCCCTGACCACCCCCCTGCTGCGCCAGATGGACAGTTTCGGCCGCCGTCTGACCATCGTCATCGGCCTGGTCTCCATCGCCCTGTTCGCCTTTGCCGTGCTCGTTCGGAGCTATCCGTGGAGCGACGCGCTGATCGCCGTCGTCGCCCTCGCGGTGGGCGTGATCCCCGAGGGGCTGCCGGCGGTGATGACCATCACCCTCGCCATCGGCGTGCAGCGCATGGCGAGGCGAAAGGCCGTCGTCCGCCGCCTGCCCGCTGTCGAGACCCTGGGCGCGACCTCGGTCATCTGCACCGACAAGACGGGCACGCTGACCCGCAATGAAATGACCGCCCGACAGGTCCTGACCTCGGCCGGCGGTCTCGTCGCCGAGGGGGCCGGTTATGCCCCCGAGGGCCGCCTGGTCAGCCCCGATGGCGTCGGGGCCGACGATATCCTGTCGCTGCTGCGGGCCGGCGTCCTGTGCAATGACGCCCATCTCCATCACGACGGCGCCGCCTGGCACGTCGAGGGCGATCCGATGGAAGGGGCGCTGATCGCCCTCGCCGGCAAGGCCGGCCTCGATATCGAAACCTTGCGCCGGGACTGGCCACGCGGCCGCGAGTTGCCCTTCGATGCCCGCTACCGCTTCATGGCGACGCTGCACGACGGTCCCTCGGGCGAGACCATGCTCTTCGTCAAGGGCGCGCCCGAGGCCCTGATCGAGCGCTGCGCGACCGAGGCGGGACCGGACGGCACGCCCCGGCCGATCGACCGCGCCGCCTGGCACCGCCGGGCCGATGCCACCGCCGCCGCCGGTGAGCGCCTGCTCGCCTTCTGCGCCGGCCCTGCCACCGATGCCGCCCTGACGGTCGAGGGCATCGGACCGGGGCTCGTCTTCATCGGGCTTGTCGGCTTCATCGATCCGCCGCGTCCCGAAGCCATCACGGCGATCGCCGAATGTCGGCAGGCGGGCATCGCGGTCAAGATGATCACCGGCGACCATGCCGCGACCGCCGCCGCCATCGCCCGCCAGCTCGGCCTCGATGATGCCCCGGTGGTCGTCACCGGCGCCGAGATCGATGCCGAACCGGACGAGACCCTGGCGGATTTCGTCACCCCGGTCAGTGTCTTCGCCCGCACCAGCCCCGAACATAAATTGCGCATCGTCCGCGCCCTGCAGTCGACCGGCGCCATCGTCGCCATGACCGGCGATGGCGTGAACGACGCGCCTTCGCTGAAACAGGCGGATGTCGGCGTCGCCATGGGCCACAAGGGGACGGAGGCGGCGAAGGAAGCGGCTCAGGTCGTGCTGCTCGACGATAATTTCGCCTCGATCGTCGCCGCCGTTCACGAGGGCCGCACGGTCTACGACAATATCCGCAAGGTGATCGCCTGGACCCTGCCGACCAATGGCGGCGAGGCCTTGGCGGTGATCGCGGCGATCCTGCTCGGCTTCACCATGCCGATGAGCGCGGTGCAGATCCTGTGGGTCAACCTCATCACCGCCGTCACCCTCGGCCTCGTGCTGGCCTTCGAGCCGGCGGAGCCGGGAGTGATGCGGCGCCGGCCGCGCGACCCCAGGGCCGGCCTGCTGTCACCCTTCCTGCTGTGGCGCGTGCTCTTCGTTTCCACCCTGTTCCTCGGTGGGGCGCTGGGGGCCTTCTTCGGCGCGCTGGGCGAGGGTTATTCGCTGGCGAAAGCGCGCACTCTCGTCGTCAATGTCGTCGTCGTGTTCGAGATTTTCTATCTGTTCAACGTGCGCTATCTCCATGGCGGCTCGCTCACCCTGCGCGGTTTCTTCGGCACGCCCGCCGTGCTGATCGCCCTCGGCAGCGTCACCCTGGCCCAGCTCGCCTTCACCTATCTGCCGCCGATGCAGGCCCTCTTCGAGACCGAGGCGATTTCCCTCCGCGACGGATTGCTGGTGATCGCGGCGGGTGTCGTCCTGATGCTGGTGCTGGAAATCGAGAAGGCCGTGCTGCGCCGCTTCGGCCTGTTCGGCATGGGGGTCTGACGCCGGCCGGGTCTTTTCATATGACGATCATCATATTATATGTTGGTCACCATATGAAGGAGCCCCGCCATGTCTCTCGCCGATCCCGTCGTCATTCTTTCGGCCCTGCGCACGCCCATGGGGCGGTTTCGCGGCGGTCTGGCCGGCGTGCCCGCGCCGCGCCTGGGCGCCAGCGTCCTGAAGGCGGCGGTCGATGCGTCGGGCCTTGCCCCCGAGGCGATCGACGAGGTGTTCATGGGCTGCGTGCTGCCGGCGGGCCAGGGCCAGGCCCCGGCGCGCCAGGCCATGCGCCATGCCGGCCTGCCCGACGCCACCGGCGCGACCACGGTGAACAAGGTCTGCGGCTCGGGCATGAAGGCGCTGATGCTGGCCCATGACCTGATCCGGGCCGGCAGCGCCGATATCGTCGCCGCCGGCGGCATGGAGTGCATGTCGGCCGCGCCCTATCTGATCCAGAAGGGCCGTAGCGGTTACGGCTTCGGCCACGACAAGCTCTACGACCACGCCGCCCTCGACGGCCTCGAGGACGCCTATGACGGCGGCCGCGCCATGGGCACCTTCGGCGAGGATACCGCCGACCGCTATGGCTTCACCCGGGCCGACCAGGACACTTACGCGATCGAGACCCTGACCCGGGCCAAGGCCGCCATCGCGACCGGAGCCTTCGACGGCGAGATCGTGCCGCTGACCATCCCCGGGCCGAAGGGCGACACGCTGTTCGACACGGACGAGATCCCCGGCAAGCTGGACCCCGCGCGCATCCCCGGGCTGAAACCCGCCTTCCGGCCGAACGGCACGGTGACGGCGGCGGCCTCCAGCGCCAATGCCGATGGCGCGGCGGCGCTGGTGCTGACACGGGCCTCGCTCGCGGCTGAAAGAGACCTTGCCCCCATCGCCCGCGTCGTCGCCCATGCCACCCATTCCCAGGACCCGGCCTGGTTCACCACGGCCCCGATCGGCGCCATCGGCAAGGTGCTGAAGAAGGCCGGCTGGAGCGTCGGGGATGTCGACCTGTTCGAGATCAACGAGGCTTTCGCCGTCGTCGTCATGGCGGCGATGAAGGATCTGGGGATCCCGCGCGACAAGGTGAACGTCAACGGCGGCGCCTGCGCGCTGGGCCATCCCATCGGTGCCTCGGGCGCGCGGATCACCGTCACCCTGCTGAACGCCCTGCGCAAGCGCGGCCTGAAACGCGGCATCGCCTCGCTCTGCATCGGCGGCGGCGAGGCGACGGCGCTGGCGGTCGAGCGGCTGTAAGGAGGCTGGCGTGGCGGGCCTGTGCCAGCCCGCCACGCCTTTAGATGATTGCGCCCCAGTTCAGCAGGCGCGAGCGGACACCGGAGGCGTCGACCCGCTGCACGGTCGATTTTCCCTGGACCGCGCGCGCGGCGATGATGCCGGCGGCTTCGCCGGCTTTCATATAGGCCGGCTCCATGCGGTAGCTGCAGTTGGCGATCCGGCTGACCGAAGCGCAGACCGGCACGATGAGATTGGTGCAGTGGTTCTTGTCCGGCAGGAAGGCGCGCATGGGCACCTGGTAGCGCTTGATGGACTTATAGCCCTCGACGTCGGAGATGCGGGCCCCCTCGATGATCATCTCGCCGTTCGGCCCCTCGAGGTATTGCACCGAATGGCCGTCGATGCCGTAACTCCAGGACAGCATGGCGTCGCTGAATACCGCGCCGGCATTGAGGTCCTGCTGCTTCAGCTTGTACATCCCCCACAGACGCCGCGATTCCCGGATGTACATCTGGCGCGGCCAGTTGCCGCTGTGCTCGAACTCGCTGGACGCCAGGCCCCATTCGTTGATCGAGTCGCGGAAATATTTGGGTACGCGGGGATCGTTGCCGTAGAAGTACAACCGCCCGGCGGCATAGGTCTTGTGAAAATCGGTGATCGCCTTGCGCTGCGCCCGGTTGGCCAGCGTGTATCCCCAGTTCTCTCCCACGGGTTCGTCGTTGTTGCGGTCGACCTTCTTGGTCCCGGCCAGGGTCGTGCCGGCGTGGAAGCCCTCACGCGATATCGCCCGCTGAAGATCGAGCAGATACCAGTCGGCGTTGTAGCGCGGCGGCTTCTTGAAGCGTATCCGGTCGTGTGGGTCATTGGTCAGGCAGGTGCGGTAGCTATAGGACATGACCCCCGCGTCCGCATCGCCGACCGCCAGCCGCTTGGGATAGGGCTTGATCAACGGGATCAGTCGGCCGGAGGAATCCCGCGCCTTGATCTTGGAAACGACGCGCTGGGCAACGCCAAAACCGGCCATGGACTCGCCGAATTTCTTGCGGCTGTCCCGGCCGACTTCGAACAATACCCCCGCCGCCGCCATGAGGTCGCCTTCATAGGTGCAGTCGATGAAGACGTCACCGTCGATCTGCGTGCCGTCCTCGAGAAACAGAGACTTGATCGCCGTACCTTCCTTCAGCAGCGGGCGGCGCTCGTCGAACTCGCGCTGGAAAAAGGGCACATTCGATTCGTCGAGCACGTCAAGGAAGAACTTCAGCGCCGCGTGAGGCTCGAACTGATAGGAATAGGGTTTGCCATAGACCTTGCCCATGGCCTTGTAGAAGCGGGCCGTAAGGCCGCCGAGCTTGTTGTCTTCGAGCGATTTACTGTGCGTGACATCGGAATGGCCAAGGCCGTTGGCGGTAACACCGCCCGTCGCCGTGGGGCCGGCGACCAAGGCCACTTTCATCCCTTCGCGCGCTGCGGCATAGGCCGCGAAAAGACCCGAAAAGGAAGCGCCGTAGACGACCACCTGAAAGCGCCTGGCACTCGCCCCCCAGGCGGAAGGCACCCCCAGCAGAAAAGTGCTCGTCCCCAGAGTGGTCAGAAATGAACGCCGCGAATAATCCATCATGCCCACTCGCAAAAAAGACAGACCCACCGAGCATCACACGGATCCCGATTGGTCAACGGTGCTGTCTTTCTGCGAGGATTTCAACCGAAAACATATTCCGGCAATATCATTTCACCAATCTGTAGCGTCTCTCCATCGCGCTTCTCGCGTGCCGGCTTACAGCACCCGCTCCCCGGCCTCGTTGATCAGGACCTCGCGCTTGCCGACGTGGTTCGGCTTGCCGACGATGCCGGCGTCTTCCATCTGTTCGATGATGCGGGCGGCGCGGTTGTAGCCGATCTGCAGATGGCGCTGGATGAAGCTGGTCGAGGCCTTGCCCTCGCGTGCGACGATGGCGACCGCGCGGTCGTAGAGGTCGTCGCCCGTGCCCGCCGCGCCGCCATCTTCCAGGGCTTCCATGCCCTCCGGCTCCTCGGTCACCGCCTCGACATAGTCGGGCACGCCCTGCGCCTTGAGGAAGGCGATGACGTCTTCCACTTCCTGATCGGAGCAGAAGGGACCATGGACGCGGGTGATGCGCCCGCCGCCGGCCATGTAGAGCATGTCGCCCTGGCCGAGCAGCTGTTCCGCGCCCTGTTCGCCCAGGATGGTGCGGCTGTCGATCTTGGAGGTGACCTGGAACGAGATCCGCGTCGGGAAATTCGCCTTGATCGTGCCGGTGATGACATCGACCGAGGGACGCTGGGTCGCCAGGATCAGATGCATCCCGGCGGCGCGCGCCATCTGGGCGAGGCGCTGGATCGCGCCTTCGATGTCCTTGCCGGCGACCATCATCAGATCGGCGAATTCGTCGACGATGATGACGATGAAGGGCAGGGGCTCGAGCGCGATCGCCTGTTCCTCGAAGATCGGCTTGCCGGTCGAGGCTTCGAAGCCGGTCTGCACCGTGCGCTTCAATTCCTCGCCCTTGGCCTTGGCCTCGGCGATGCGGGCGTTGTAGCCGGCGATATTGCGGACACCGAGGCGCGACATCTTGCGATAACGGTCCTCCATCTCGCGCACGGCCCATTTCATGGCGACCACGGCCTTGGCCGGCTCGGTCACCACGGGGGCGAGCAGATGGGGAATCCCCTCGTAGACCGAGAGTTCGAGCATCTTGGGATCGACCATGATCAGCTTGCACTGGTCCGGCGGCAGCCGGTAGAGCAGCGACAGGATCATGGTGTTGATCGCGACCGACTTGCCCGAGCCGGTGGTGCCGGCGACGAGAAGATGCGGCATCCGGGCAAGGTCGGCGACGATCGGCGCGCCGCCGATATCCTTGCCGAGGGCGATGGTCAGGGCCGAGGCGGTTTTTTCATATTCCTGCGACGACAGGATTTCCGACAGCCACACCGTCTCGCGCTTCACGTTCGGCAATTCGATGCCGATGGCGTTCCGCCCCGGCACGACCGAGACGCGGGCCGAGATCGCGCTCATCGAGCGGGCGATGTCGTCGGCGAGGCCGATCACCCGGGCCGATTTGGTGCCCGGCGCGGGTTCGAGTTCATAGAGCGTGACAACCGGGCCGGGGCGCACCTTCACGATATTGCCGCGCACGCCGAAATCATCGAGCACGGATTCGAGCAGGCGGGCGTTGGTCTCCAGCGCCGCCTCGTCGATCGCTTCCGATTCCCGCCTGGGCGCGGGTTTCAGCAGCGAGAGCGGCGGCAGCTGATACTGGCCCTCGGTCACGCCGAGATCGAGCGCGGCCTGGCTTTCCTCGAGCGCGCGCTTGCCCGGCTTCGCCACCTTGGACGGGGTCTCGACGATGCGTCGGCCCTCGGGGGGAGGCTCGGCGACGACGGATTCGGCCGCGGCGGAACGGGCTTCTACGGGGCCGGCGAGGGGGACGGCGAGCGGGGCGGGCGCCTCGGCGAATTTCGGCTCGGCCCTGTCGCGGCGGGGGGCCGGGGTCTTGCGCGGCGGGGACGCGACCACCGGCGCGGCCGGGGCGACAGCCTCGTCGGCCCGGCGAAGGGCGAGTTCCGGCCCCCTGGAGGTCCGCGCGAAGACGCGATTGGCGCCCGCGACCAGCCAGCGGCTGCCGGCCTGGCCGATCCGGCTGGCACCGGCGGCGCCCCGGCCAAGGGCGCGCCATTCGCCGATGCTGAGGCCCATGGCGAAGACGAGCGCCATCAGGGTCAGCAGCATCAGGACGAAGGACAGACCACTGCCCGCGAGGCCGATGCCGAAGGTGGCGAGGCCCGACTGGACGGCGGGGGCGACCATGCCGCCGACGAGCCCGCCAAGGCCACTGCGCAGGGGCCAGTCCGGCCCGACGTCGAAACCATTGACCGAGGCGGCGCCCAGAACCAGCGCCAGAAGGCTGAGGGCGCCATTGATGCCCCAGTGGCGAAGGCCGTGGTGCGAGAACAGCCGCCAGCCCCAGGCGCCGAAGATCAGCGGCAGCAGGCCCGAGGCGACACCTGTCCACTGAATGAGGAAATCCGCCGTGAAGGCGCCGATGGGGCCGATCAGATTGCGCGTCGGCGCGTCGGTCTCGACATTCAGGCTGGCATCGCCCGCCGTGTAGGAGACAAGGGCAAGACCAAGCGCGGTCGCCAAAGTGAACAGACCAAGGCCAAGGATTTCGGCCGAGCGGGCGCGCAGGGCGCGGCCCAGCCCCTTGGGCAACAGGCGCCGCCCGACGCTTCCCGATGATGTGCCGGCCGTTTGGGCCATGTGACCTCGTGGCGATGGCGGCCGGATGGTGCCGGCCGGAAATACGCAAGGACCGCGCGGCCGGGCCGCGCGGAACGAATCAACAACCCGAGGCTACACGTCGCCGCCCCGCGGAACAACAGAAGGGGGCGGGCCCCCGGGGAAGAGGAGGGATCAGATCGATTCAGACCCGCGCTCGCCGGTCCTGATGCGGATGGCGTCTACCAGTTCGATGACGAAGAGCTTGCCGTCGCCCAGCTTGCCGGTATGGGCCGATCGCTCGATCACCTCAAGCGCCTCGGCCAGCTTCTCGTCCTCGACCGCGATGTCGATACGCAGCTTGGGCACGAAGGCGATCTGGTATTCGGCCGAGCGATAGATTTCCGTATGGCCGTGAGAGCGCCCGAACCCCACCGCTTCGGCCACCGTCATGCCGTGAACGCCGATAGCGTCGAGCGCGGCACGGACCGGCTCCAGTTTGAACGACTTGATGACGGCGACGATCAGTTTCATGGGCACGCTTTGGAACGGTTCGTCGAAGTCTAGGCCCCGTGCCCGCCGCTGGGTAGGGATAAGTGCAGGGCATTTCGGCGCGGCATTGATTATGTTGCTCTCGCGCCCGCCGGAATTCGGTCCCAGAAGGGGAAAGCCATGGCCTTCATGCACGTCTCGCTGCTCAGCCGCTATGCGGCCTTCGCCCTGATCGCGGGCTTCGCCGTGCTGTCCCTGCCCTTTCTCGGCGCGATCGATGGACTCTGGCCCTTCACCCTGACCGCCATCGTCCTGACCGGCATCGGCATTTACGATCTGCGGCAAACGCGCCACGCGGTCCGGCGCAACTATCCGGTCATCGGCCATATCCGCTATCTCGCCGAGGCGATCCGTCCCGAGATCCGGCAATATCTGCTCGAAGGCGACAACGAACAGGTGCCCTTCTCCCGCGCCCAGCGCAGCCTCGTCTATGCGAGGGCGAAGAACGAGGGCGGGGAGAAGCCCTTCGGGACCCTGACGGATGTCTATGGCGCGGGCTATGAATTCATCAGCCATTCGGTGCGGCCGGCGTTGATGGCCGATCCCGCCGGCTTTCGCGTCACCGTCGGCGGGCCGGAATGCCGCCAGCCCTATTCCGCCTCAGTCTTCAATATCTCGGCCATGAGCTTCGGCGCCCTGTCGGCCAACGCCATCCGCGCCCTGAACAAGGGCGCGAAAATGGGCGGCTTCGCCCATGACACGGGCGAGGGCAGCATCAGCCCCTATCACCGCGAGCATGGCGGCGACCTGATCTGGGAACTGGGCAGCGGCTATTTCGGCTGCCGCGCGGCGGATGGCCACTTCGACCCGGCGAAATTCGCCGCCCAGGCGCGCGACCCCCAGGTGAAGATGGTCGAGATCAAGATGAGCCAGGGCGCTAAGCCCGGCCATGGCGGCATCCTGCCGGCCCATAAGGTCAGCGCCGAGATCGCGGAAACGCGCGGCGTGCCCATGGGCGCCGACTGCGTCTCGCCCAGCCGGCATTCCGCCTTCTCGACCCCGATCGAATTGCTGCAGTTCATCGAGACCCTGCGCGACCACTCCGAGGGCAAGCCGATCGGCTTCAAACTGTGCATCGGCCACCCCTGGGAATTCATGGGTATCGTGAAGGCCATGCTGGAAATCGGCATCCTGCCGGATTTCATCGTCGTCGACGGCAAGGAAGGCGGCACCGGCGCCGCCCCGGTGGAATTCACCGATCACCTCGGCGTGCCCCTGCGCGAAGGCCTGCTGTTCGTCCACAACACGCTGATCGGCGCCGGCCTTCGCGACCGGATCCGCATCGGCGCCGCCGGCAAGGTGGTGTCGGCCTTCGACATCGCCAGCCTGCTGGCGCTGGGCGCCGACTGGGTGAATGCCGCCCGGGGCTTCATGTTCGCCATCGGCTGCATCCAGTCCCAGTCCTGCCACACCAATCGCTGCCCGACCGGCGTCGCGACCCAGGATCCCTTGCGCCAGCGCGCCCTCGTCGTGCCCGACAAGGCGGAGCGGGTGCGCAGCTTCCACCGCAACACGATGAAGGCCCTGGCTGAAATGCTCGCCGCCGCCGGCCTCGACCATCCGTCGAAACTCGGCCCTCATCATCTCGCCCGCCGCGTCTCCTCGACCGAGATCCGCCTGTTCTCGCAGATCCATTACGGGATGCGCCCGGGCGCCCTGATCGAAGGCGGCGTGACCAGCGACTTCTACAAGTCGAGCTGGGAGATGGCCCGCGCCGACAGTTTCGACGCGGCGCCGATGGACGTGGCGCGATGACGGAAGAGGACGACATCGAGGTCTTCCCGGACGGCACCGCCCGTTTCGCCGGCCGCGCCTTCGCGGTCAGCCTGGGCCGGGCCGGCATGGTCGTGGACAAGCACGAGGGCGATGGCGGCACGCCGGTCGGCACCTGGCCCCTGCGCCGCGTGCTGTACAGACCGGACCGGCTGGCGGCGCCGGCCTGCGCCCTGCCGGTCACGGCCATCGCCATGGACGACGGCTGGTGCGACGCGCCGGATCACCCGGCCTATAATCGCCCGGTCCGGCTGCCCTTTCCCGCCAGCCACGAAGTGATGTGGCGGGAAGACCATCTCTATGATCTCGTCCTCGTCGTCGGCCATAACGACGATCCGCCGGTGCCGGGCCGGGGCAGCGCCATCTTCCTGCACCCGAAACGGCCGGACGAAGGGCCGACGGCGGGCTGCGTCGCCTTCGAGCCGGGTGATTTTCTGTGGCTGCTGGCGCATCTGTCGCCGGACAGCCGCCTCGTCACTCACGCCGGGGCGTAATCCCGCGCGCCGAAGATCGCCGTGCCGACGCGGACATAAGTCGCGCCGAGGCGCACCGCCACTTCGTAATCGCCCGACATGCCCATGGACAATTCCTTGAGTCCGTTGCGGGCCGCCAGCTTGGCCAGCAGGGCGAAATGCAGCGACGGCTCGTCGTCCGCCGGCGGGATGCACATCAGGCCGGTGACATCGAGGTGATAGGTGTCGCGGCACAGGGCGACCAGGGCATCGGTTTCGGCCGGCAGGCAACCTGCCTTCTGCGGCTCCTCGCCCGTGTTCACCTGGATGAAGCAGCGCGGCCGGCGGCCCAGTTTTTCCGAGGCCTCGGCGACGGCGGCAGCCAGTTTCTCGCGGTCGATGCTCTCGATCACGTCGAACAGGGCGACGGCGTGTTTCGCCTTGTTGGACTGGAGGGGACCGATCAGGTGAAGTTCGAGATCGGGAAATTCCGCCTTCAGGTCGGGGAATTTGCCTTCCGCTTCCTGCACCCTGTTCTCGCCGAAGATGCGCTGACCGGCGGCCAGCGCCTCGCGCACGGCGGCGGCGTCATGGGTCTTGGAGACCGCGACCAGTTTCACGGCGGCGGGGTCGCGGCCGATGCCGCGGGCGGCCTTGGCGATGCGGTGCTCGACACGGGCGAGCCGATCGGCGACGGTTTCGGGTGAATCGGACAGCGTCATGATGGACAGGACCCTAGCAACCGCAGCCCGGCGCCTCAATGCCCGCCATGCCGCAAGGCGGCTTTTACCGCCGCTCGTCCTGCTGACCGACCGGCTGCGCCTGCCCGATCCGCTGGCGGCGGCGGCAAAACTGCCCGCGGGCAGCATCGTCATCCTGCGCGACGGTGATCTGCCGTCCGGGCAGCGACTCGCCCTTGGCCTCGACCTCGCCGCCCTGTGCCGGCGACGGCGGCTCGTGCTGCTGGTCGCGGGTGATCCGGCCCTTGCCCGGCGCATCAGGGCGGATGGCGTCCATTGGCCGGAGAAGCAACTGCCGATCCGGGTATCGGGCCTCGCCACCGCCGCCGCCCATTCCCTGCCCGCCCTGATCCGGGCGCGGCGCGCCGGGGTCGCCGCCGCCCTGCTGTCGCCGGTGCTGCCGACGCAAAGCCATCCGGGGGCGCCCTGCCTTGGCGTCATCCGCTTCGCCGGGCTGGCGCGCCTTGCCGGGATCCCCGTCTATGCCCTCGGCGGGATCGACGGGATGACGGCGCCCCGCCTTCTGGGCAACGGCGCCATCGGCATCGCTGCAATCGGCGCCTTCAGGCCGTGATGCCGCCCAGCTGGCAGATCAGGTCCCAGGAAGCGTCGTCGACCGGCATGACCGAAAGGCGCGACTGCTTGACGAGGGCGAGATGGTTCAGCCGGGGGTCTTCCTTGACCTGATCGAGGCTGACCGCATTGACCAGCGGCTTCACCGCCTTGAGGTCGACCATGCCGAAACGCCCGCTCTCGTCCGTGTGGTCCGGGTAATATTCCTTCACCACCTCGACGACGCCGACGATCTTCTTCTCGCTGACCGAATGGTAGAAGAAGCAGCGGTCGCCGATCTTCATGGCCTTCAGATTGTTGGAAGCCTGATAGTTGCGCACCCCCGACCAGAAGGTGGTGCCGTCGCGCACCTGATCGTCCCACGACCAGGCACCCGGTTCCGATTTCACCAGCCAATGCGCCATCTCAGACCCCCGCCGGCTGGCCGATCACCCATTTCCAGGGCTTGATCTCGACCGCGGCGAAGAGGCCGGCCTTGGCGTAAGGGTCGTTGGCGCAATAGGCGCGGGCATCCTCGATACTGTCGGCCTCGACCACCAGCAGGCTGCCGGTCATGGCGGCGCCATCTTCGGTGGTGAAGGGGCCGGCGACGCGGATCCGGCTGTCCGGGGCCTTCAGCCAATTGATATGAGCCGGTCGATTGGCGAGACGGATCTCCATCCCGCCCGGCTTGTCGGTACAGATCACGGCGAAAAGCATGGCAGCTACCCTTACGAATCCCTTTTCATCCCGCAAGATGACACCAGATTTGAACGCACACGTGAAAGATTTCCATGCTGCTTTGCAACATACCGATTTTGCTTGCAAATTTGCCCTCGAAAGCATGAACACTATGTTGAGCGTTCAGGATTCAGCGGTTAAAATTGCCCCCGGGATGAAGCGTCACGAAGAAATCAAGCAGGCGATCATCGCTGCCGCCATGGAGCGGCTGGCGCGTTACGGCTATGGCAAGACGACGATGGCCGAGCTGGCGGGCGACTGCAAGATGTCGGCCGGCAACCTCTATCGCTACTTCATGTCGAAGCTGGACATCGCCGAGGAGATCGCCCGGCAGAGTTTCATCCGCACGGCGGAGCGGCTGCGCGAAGTGGTGCGCCGGCCCAATGTCCCGGCGGTCGAGCGTCTGCGCAGCTTCCTGATGGAACAGATGCAGATCACCTTCCAGGAGCTGGAAAAGGACCAGCACTGGATCGAGATGGCCGAGATCGTGGCGCGCGAGCGGCCCCATGTCGCCAACGAGGGCCTGGCCCGGGTGCGCTCGCTGATCGCCGAAATCCTGGCCATGGGCAACGCGACCGGCGAATTCGACATCGACGACGTGAATTTCACCGCCGAGATGATCCAGTCCGCCACCTTCAAGTTCCGCTATCCCCAGCTTTTCTCGGGCCTCACCCTCGACAAGCTGGAGCGGGAGGCGGCGGGGGTCATCGATCTTCTGATCAATGGCCTGCGCAGCCGGTCCAGGGACATCGCGAAATCCGCCGACGCGGCGTGAGCCGCCGTCCACCGCAGCGGACGGCTTGATCCCGGCGAATGCTCCGCCCATCATGACCCCCAGCCCATCGACCTAGAGAGCCCGCCACATGTTTCGCCTGACCGGATTGCTGCTCATCGTGGCGGGCGCCATCTTCTCCTGGCTGGGCGCCGTGGATGGCTATGCCACCTTCAAGCGCGGCGCTTCCGCTGAAGACGTGGTCGGCCAGATCCTGCGCTTCGATCCCGATCCGGCGGGCGGCGGCTATATTCCCGTCGCCACCTTCACCACCGAGGACGGTCAGCGCGTCGAGGCGCGGCTCGATCCGGTGAAGCGGCCCGATGTGGCGACCGGAACGCCCGTCCTTCTGACCTATCCGCCCGGCCGGCCCGATCTCGCGGAATCGGGCGAGCTGATGGCGGTCTGGGGACCGGCTGCGATCCCCCTGGGCGGCGGCATCATCGCCATCGTCGTCGGCCTCGGCATGGCGACCTCGCGTCGGCGCAGGCCCGAGGAATTGCCGCGGTTACCCGTCCTGATCCGCCTTGGTCTGTTCGCCGTCGCCTTCGCGCTCGTCGCCTTCGCCTGGGGCGAATATTCGGCGGTGGTCGAGACCCTGAACCGCTTCCCCCGCACCGAGGGCCGTGTCGTGGCGGTGGAGCGCGGCGCCCCCGTGGTGCGCTTCAGGACCGGCGACGGCCGCATCGTCGAATATACCGACCATGGCGTCGGGACGGACACCTATGAAGCGGGCGATGCCGTCACCATCGGCTATGCCAAGGACAATCCGGCGGGCGCGAGGATCGAGAGTTTCGGCGAAGTCTGGGCCGGCCCCGCCTTCTGGGGCTCCCTCGCCATCCTCGCCCTGATGATCGCCCTGTTCGCCGCCAGCATCCGCCGGGGCAAGCCGGCCCCCGCGCCGGCACCGCCGCCGGCCGAGGCGCCGATCGTCGCCGAGGCCCCACCCCCACCTTCGGAACCCGCGCCCCCCTCGGCACCGCCGATCGCCCCGCTGCCGTCGCGGCTTCGGGAGACCGGGGAGCGGCGCGAGCCCTTCTTCAATCGCGTTCGGTGAAATCGCGATTGAAGACAGGGCGGCGTCTCGCCCGCCTTGCCCGACGCGGGC
>JAOZVS010000005.1 GCA_025869435.1 Zavarzinia sp. | reverse complement strand
ACCTGCGGGTCTCGATCAATGCCCTCGAACTCGTCGGGCGGGAACTCCGCCTCGGCCCCGCCGCGGCCGCGGCCGAGACCGCCCGTCTGTCCGCCCTGCTCGGCCGCGACGGGACATTGGCCGAGCTGAACGCCGCTCTCGCCGAGCGGATCGCCGACGGCAGCCTCGATCAATCCAGCCCCGGCCTTGCCCAGCATCTGATCGCGACGACGGCCGAGAAACTGGCGGTCGACCAGCCGAAATACGCCCGCTTCCGCCGCCTGACCGAGGAAGGCCTCTGAGATGGATTTCAACCTGCCGCCGGCGCTGACCGACTATCTCGCCGCCCTCGACCGCTTCATCGCGGAAGACCTCGCCCCGCTGGAAGCCGCGGACGACAATATCCGCTTCTTCGACCATCGCCGCGAATGGGCCAGGACCGACTGGGAGGCGGGCGGCCTGCCCCGGAAGGATTGGGAGGATCTGCTCGCCATCGTCCGCCGCAAGGCCGATGCCGCCGGCTTCCTGCGTTTCGCCCTGCCCCGGGAATACGGCGGGCAGGATGGCTCCAACCTGTGGATGGCGGTGATTCGCGAACATCTGGCGGCCAGGGGCCTCGGCCTTCACTGCGACCTGCAGAACGAACATTCGATTGTCGCCAACAATCCCTTCGTCCTGATGTTTCGCGATTTCGGCACCAGGGCGCAGCAGGCGGAATTCATCCCCGGCATGCTGGCCGAGACGAGACGCCTCGCCTTCGGCCTGACCGAACCCGAGCATGGCTCGGACGCGACCCATATGGAGACCGTCGCGGTGCCCGAGGTCAGGGGGGGCCGCCAAGGCTGGCGCATCGACGGCGAAAAGATGTGGACGACCGGCATGCATGTCGCCACCCATTGCCTGACCTTCGCGAGAACCGCCGGCAAGGCGGGCGATGCCGCCGGCATCACCGCCTTCCTCGTCCCCGCCGATGCGCCCGGCCTGAAGATCGAGGAATATCTCTGGACCTTCAACATGCCGACCGATCACCCGCGGGTCAGTTTCCGCGACGTTTTCGTCGGCGAGGCGGCGGTCTTCGGCCAGCCCGGCGCCGGCCTCGCCCTCGCCCAGCATTTCGTCCACGAGAACCGCATCCGCCAGGCGGCCTCCAGCCTCGGCGCCGCGACCTATTGCATCGAGGAAGCGGTGCGTTACGCCCGCCAGCGCAAGCCCTTCGGCGAGGAACTGGCGCGCAATCAGGGCATCCAGTTCCCGCTGGTCGAACTCGCGACCCAGGCCGAGATGCTGCGCCTGCTCATCCGCAAGACGGCGTGGGAGATGGATCAGATGAGCAAGCCGGAAGTCGAGAAACGTCTCTCTGACAAGGTTTCAATGTGCAATTACTGGGCAAACCGCCTGGTTTGCGAGGCCGCGGACCGCGCGATGCAGATTCACGGCGGAATAGGCTATTCCCGTCACAAGCCCTTCGAGCATATATATCGCCACCATCGTCGCTATCGCATCACCGAGGGCGCGGAAGAAATTCAGATGCGAAAAGTGGCGGCCTATCTTTTCGGTTATGTCGGTCCTCGGCGGAAAGTGTTCGAACACTGAACTATCCGTCGCAAGAATGAGGGGAGTACAGAGGTGGCAGAACAGTCGCTTTCGCCGGAGACGAGGATCGTCGTGCTCGGCGCCGGTCACGCGGGGGGCTCGATCGCGGGTTTCCTGCGCCAGTTCGGATATCCCGGCATCATCACGCTCGTCGGCGATGAACCCATCGCGCCCTATCACCGCCCGCCCCTGTCCAAGGCCTGGCTGAAGGGCGAGGCCGACGCCGCCAGCCTGGCGCTCCGCCCCGCCAGTTTCTACGAGGAACAGAAGGTCGAGCTTCTCCTGTCGCGAAGCGCGACCGCGATCGACCGGACGGCGAAAACCGTCACCCTGTCGGACGGCACCACCCTGCCCTACGACATCCTGGTGATCGCCACCGGCGCCCGCGCCCGCCGCCTGCCCATTCCCGGCGCCGATCTCGCGGGCGTCCTCGAGCTGCGCAATGCCGAGGATGCCGAGAAGCTGAAACAGGCGATCGGCCCGGGCAAGCGCCTCGCCGTGGTCGGCGGCGGCTATGTCGGCCTCGAAGTCGCGGCTTCCGCCCGCGCCCTCGGCGCCGAGGCGGTGGTGATCGAGCGCGAGGCGCGGGTCCTTGCCCGGGTCGCCTGCGCCGAATTGTCGAACTTCTTCCAGACCTATCACGGCGGCAAGGGCGTCAGTTTCGAGCTGAACGCCGGGGTCGAGGGCTTCGTCGGCACCGACGGCCATATCGCGGGCGTTCGCCTGTCGGATGGCCGGGTCATCGCCTGCGACGCCGCCGTCGTCGGCATCGGCGCCATCCCCAATGACGAGATCGCCGGGGCGGCCGGCCTCGCCCTCGATGCCGGCATCCTGGTCGATGCCGACGCACGAACCAGCGATCCGTCGATCTTCGCCATCGGCGACGTGACCCGCCGGCCCCTCAGCCACTATCAGCGCCTGCACCGGCTGGAAAGCGTGCCCAACGCCCTCGAACAGGCCAAGCAGGCGGCGAGCGCGATCATGGGCCGGCCGCGCCCGGCGCCGGAAGTGCCGTGGTTCTGGTCCGACCAATATGACCTGAAGCTGCAGATCGCCGGCATTCCCTTCGATGCCGACCGGATCATCGTCCGGGGCGACCGGGACGCGGCGAAATTCGCCGTGTTCCACCTGAAGGGCGACAGGATCGTCGCGGTCGAGGCGGTGAACGCACCGCCGGAATTCATGGCGGGCAAGATGTTCATCGGTAATGCCAAGCCGATCGATATCGATAAACTGGGCAACGACAGCGTTTCAATGAAGGAGGTCGCCGCCTGAGCGGCGCGACAGGATCAGCACGATGGCGAAGATTACCTATATCGAGCACAACGGCACGCCGCATGAGGTCGATGTCAAAGCCGGGCTTTCCGTCATGGAAGGCGCCGTGAAGAACAATATCCCCGGCATCGACGGCGATTGCGGCGGCGCCTGCGCCTGCGCGACCTGCCACGTCTATGTCGACGACGCCTGGCGCGACAAGGTCGGCACGCCCGAGGACCTCGAGAAGTCGATGCTCGAATTCGCCGAGAACGTCGAGGAAAGCTCGCGCCTGTCGTGCCAGATCGTGGTCAGCGACGCGCTCGACGGTCTCGTCGTGCGGATGCCGGAAAGCCAGCACTAAGAGAGTCCCCCTCGCGAGATTCCGGCCTTCGCCGGAATGACGAGAGAGGGAGATATCCACCCCTGAATTCGTCGTCCCGGCGAAGGCCGGGACCTCGTGACGCGGAAACGCCGCGCGCCCCAGCGAAAGCGGGGAAGCGCGGTGTTTTTCGTTACCGCGGCGACATGCGGATGGCGCCGTCGAGGCGGACATCCTCGCCGTTGAAGTAACCGCAGGTGATCATGGTCAGCGCCAGCTGGGCATATTCGGCGGGCATGCCCAAACGCTTCGGAAACGGCACCGAAGCGGCCAGCGCCGCCTTCACGTTCTCGGGCGCGCCCTGCAGCAGCGGCGTGTTGAAGATGCCGGGCAGGATCGTGTTGACGCGGATACCTTCGCCCATCAGGTCGCGGGCGATCGGCAGGGTCATGCCGACGACGCCACCCTTGGACGCCGAATAGGCCGCCTGACCCATCTGGCCATCCTCGGCCGCGACCGAGGCGGTGTTGACGATGGCGCCGCGCTCGCCGTCTTCCAGCGGATCGAGGGTCAGCATCCCGGCCGCCGACTTGGCGATGCAGCGGAAGGTGCCGACCAGGTTGATCTGGATGATCTTGTCGAAACTGTCGAGCGGGAAATGCTTCATCTCGCCGCTGGCCTTGTCGCGGCTCGCGGTCTTGATCGCATTGCCGGTGCCGGCGCAATTGACCAGGATGCGTTCCTGGCCATGGGCGGCGCGGGCCCTGGCGAAGCCGGCGTCGACATCGGCGTCCGAGGTTACATTCACCTTGCAGAAGGTGCCGCCGATCTCGGCCGCGACCTGTTCGCCCTTGGCCTCGTTCATGTCGAAGATGGCGACCTTCACGCCCTGGGCGGCGAGGGCCCGCGCCGTGGCTTCGCCAAGGCCGGAGGCCCCGCCGGTGACCACGGCGGCAATCGTCTTGTCCAGTTTCATCTATTCTCTCCCCGTTGTTTCCTCTGATTTATACAAGTAGACGGGCGGAGCCCTGGAGGAGCAGGGTTCCGCCCGTCACTTGCCCGGGTCACAGTCTTCCGCGCATCCGCGCCCGGGCAAGCTCGTTGCCGATTACATGCGCTCGATGATGGTCGCCGGGGCCATGCCGCCCGCGGCGCAGAGCGTGGCGAGGCCGACGTTCACGTCCCGCCGCTCCATCTCGTCGAGCAGCGTGCCGAGGATGATGGCGCCGGTCGCGCCGATCGGATGGCCGAGCGCCATGGCGCCGCCATTCACATTGACGATGCTGGCATCGACATCCATCTCGCGCATGAATTTCAGCGGCACGACGGCGAAGGCTTCGTTGATCTCGACCAGATCGACATCCTTCATGGTCATGCCAGCGAGCTTCAGCGCCTTGCGGGCCGCCGGCGCCGGGGCGTTCAGCATCAATTCGGGGCTGTCGCCCGCGGTCGCCATGGCCCGGATGCGGGCGCGCGGCTTCAGGCCGTGAGCCTTCGCGTATTCGGGCGAGGCGAGGATGACGGCGCCCGCGCCATCGACGACGCCGGACGAATTGCCGGCATGGTGGATATGCTCGATCTTCACATCCGGGTAACGCTTCTCGACCAGCGCCTTGTAACTCGTGCCTTCCTCGTCGAGGGGATAGGCATACATGGCGGCGAAAGCGGCCTTCAACTGGCCGAGGCCTTCCAGCGTGGTGCCGGGGCGGGGGAATTCATCCTTGTCGAGGGCAAGGCTGCCATCGTCATGATAGACGGGAACCAATGCCCGGTCGAAATGCCCGTTGCGGATCGCGTGATCGGCCCGGCGCTGGCTTTCCAGCGCCAGCTGGTCGACATCGTCGCGGCTGATGCCTTCGAGCGTCGCGATCAGATCGGCGCAGATGCCCTGATGGGGCTGGGGATGAATATCGCGCAGGTGCAGATTGCCCGAATCCATGAAACGCGAGCCGTTCAGGGTGGAGCCGTGAGACATGGATTCGACACCGCCGGCGACGACCAGATTCTGCATTCCCGACATGATGCCCATGGCCCCGAGGTTGACCGCCGTCAGGCCCGAGCCGCAGAAGCGGTCGAGGCTCATGCCCGGCGCGTCATTGTCGTAACCGGCGTCGAGCGCGGCCATGCGGGCGATGCACCAGCCCTGCTTGCCCCATTGGCTGCCGCAGCCGGCGATCACATCGTCGACATCGGCCGTGTTCAGGCCGTTGCGCTCGGCGAGGGCCTTCAGGACCGTGGACAGGATGCGCTGGGGATGGACCTCGGACAGGGCGCCCTTGCCCAGTTTGCCAATGCCGCGCGGCGTGCGGGCGGCGTCGATGATCCAGGCTTCTGACAGGCTCATGTCTCTCTCCCCTTATGTATTGGCTTTGATTTAAATAGACGTTTAACAATGGGCGGCGTCGCTGGCAAGGGTGAATTCGCGGCTGTTTCGCGCTTGCCCGGGAATTGCGCACGGCCTAAGCCAAAGCGGTGAACAGACAGGCAAGGGAAGCAACATGATCAGCGCCGAGGTGACGGAAACCGTCCGCCGCGTGGACGCCTTCATCCGCGAAACCGTGATCCCCTATGAGACGGATCCGCGAAATGGCGGTCACGGCCCGACCGACGAACTGGTACAGGAAATGCGGGAGAAGGCCCGGGCCCTCGGCCTCGTGGCGCCCCATGTCCGGCCCGACGGCAGCCATGTCAGCCATGTCGAGACGGCGGCCCTGCTGAAGGCCTCGGGCTATTCGCCGCTCGGCCCCCTCGCCGTCAATGTGATGGCGCCGGACGAGGGCAATATGTACCTCCTCCACAAGGTGGCGACGGCGGAACAGAAGCGCCATTTCCTGAAGCCGCTGGTCGAGGGCCGCACCCGTTCCGCCTTCCTGATGACCGAGCCTGACGGCGGCGCCGGGGCCGACCCCGGCATGATGAAGACGACGGCCCGGCCCGACGGCAATCATTGGGTGATCGACGGCCGCAAGACCTTCATCACCGGCGCCGATGGCGCCGCCTTCGGTATTGTCATGGCGAAATCGCCCGGCGGCGCGACCATGTTCCTCGTCGACCTGCCGAACCCGGCGATCCGCATCGAGCGGGTGCTGGACACCATCGACAGCTCGATGCCCGGCGGCCATTCGGTGATCGCGATCGAGAACCTGCGGGTCAGCGCCGATCAGGTGCTGGGCGAGATCGACCAGGGCTTCCGCTATGCCCAGGTGCGCCTGGCGCCGGCCCGCCTGACCCATTGCATGCGCTGGTGGGGCACGGCGAAACGCGCCCATGATATCGCCACGGGTTACGCCGTGAAGCGCCACGCCTTCGGCAAGCCGCTGATCGACCATGAAGGCGTCGGCTTCATGCTGGCGGATAACGAGATCGACCTGAAACAGGCCGAATTGATGATCGACTGGGCGGCCGCCGTGCTCGATACCGGCGCGCCCGGCACGACCGAAAGCAGCATGGCCAAAGTCGCGGTCTCGGAAGCCCTGTTCCGCGTCGCCGACCGCTGCGTGCAGGTCCTCGGCGGCACCGGCGTTTCGCGCGACACGGTGGTCGAACAGGCGTTCCGCGAGATCAGGGCCTTCCGCATCTACGACGGCCCGTCGGAAGTGCACCGCTGGTCGCTGGCGAAGCGTCTGAAGAAGCTGAACACGCCAGTCTGAGGGGATAACCCCTCAGATACCGCCGCCGTCGGAAACCGTGTTCTGCAGATTGTCGCGGATTTCAGCGGCGAGGCCCTGCGCGTCGGCATGATCGCGCAGGCGCGGGCGCGGGGCGGCGACGGTGTGCTGGGACTGGATGCGTCCCGGCTTGCCGCCGAGCAGGATCACCCGGTCGGCGAGATAGACCGCCTCTTCGATGTCATGGGTGACGAAGATGATGGTCTTGCCCGTCTCCTGCCACAGTCGCACCAGTTCGTCCTGCAGGCTGGCCCTGGTGATCGCGTCGAGGGCGCCGAAGGGCTCGTCCATCAGCAGGATTTCCGGCTCGACCGCGAGGGCCCGGGCAATCGCCACGCGCTGGCGCTGCCCGCCCGAGAGCTGATGCGGATAGCGCTGACCATGGCTGCCGAGGCCGACCAGCGACAGCGCGGCTTCGGCCCGGGCACGCCGGGCCTTGCGGTCGAGGGACAGGCCCTCGGCGCCGAATTCGACATTGCGCGCAACCCGGCGCCAGGGCAGCAGCCGGGCATCCTGGAACACCATGGCGTAGGGCCGCCGGTCGGGCGCGGCGGCGGCGGCGACCTCGACCGTGCCGGCGGCGGCCGGGATCAGCCCGGCGATGATGCGCAGCAGGGTCGATTTGCCGACGCCGCTGGCGCCGACCACGGCGACGAATTCGCCCTTCTCGACGGTGAGGTCGAAATCCTCGAGGATCGTGTTGCCGCCGAGAACGATGGCGAGGCCGCGGATGTCGATCACGGGCGCCATGCGAGCAACCTGTTCCGAATGAGCATGAAGACCGCGTCGACGAGGCCATAGAGCAGCGCCATGGTCAGCATGTAGACGACGACGATATCGGAGGCGAGCAGGGTCGCCGCCTCGTTCATGCGCTGGCCGAGGCCGGCGACGCCGAACAGTTCGGCCGCGACGACCGACATCCAGGCCTGACCGAGGCCGGTGCGGACGCCCGACAGAATGCCCGGCGTCGAGGCCGGCAGCACGACCTTGACCAGTTTCACGAGGCGCGAGCGATAGCCGAAGGATTCGGCGAGTTCGATCAATTCGCCGTCCACCCCCTGCACCGCCGACAGCGTCGCGTAATAATTGATCCAGAATACGCCGACGCCGACGATGAAGGTCGCGGCGGCGGGCGAAATCTGGAACCACAGGATGGCGAAGGGCACCCAGGCAAGGCCGGGAATCGGCCGCAGCACCCGGATCACCCAGGCGGTCAGGCCTTCGAGGGTGCGCGACATGCCCGTGGCGACGCCGAGCGCGATCCCGAGGACCGAGCCAAGCACGAGCCCCGCCAGATAATGGTCGAGGCTTTGCTGGATGCGGTCGAGCCAGATGCCGCTGGTCACTTCCCGCCAGAAAGCCGTGGGCAGGCTGGACGGCGGCGGCAGGAAGATGGGCGACATCAGGCCGAAGCGCGTCACCCCTTCCCAGATCCCGAGGAAGCCGAGAAAGCCGAGAATGGCCAGGATGGTCGGATGGCGGAGAAGGCCGGGGCCCGCCGGGGCGGGGTGCCGGCCGTCGGGCGCGGTGCTCATGAAGTCCCGTGTCTGCGGCGATAGGGCTATAGACATGGCCGAGATCGGCAGTCTTGTCGACGGTTTCCGATCATCGGCCCTGTAATTCAGCGGCCATCACTGCGGATGGCCGGAATCGCGAGGCGCGGGCTTACTTGCCCACCGCCTTCTTGTAGTAG
The DNA here is from genome assembly GCA_025869435.1 of Zavarzinia sp. Classification (GTDB taxonomy): domain Bacteria; phylum Pseudomonadota; class Alphaproteobacteria; order Zavarziniales; family Zavarziniaceae; genus Zavarzinia. The sequence goes on along the minus strand of JAOZVS010000005.1, from coordinate 14,103 downwards.
CTGGCGTCGAACAGCTGGGTCAGGTCGCCCACCTTGTCGATCGCGCCGATTTCCAGCTGGAAGTCCTGGAAGATCTTGGTCGATTCCAGGATCGATTCGGGATCGGCGACGAATTTGGAGCCGGGCGAGACCAGCGCCTTTTCCACCGTCTCGACCGACAGAAGCCCCTTGCCCAGCACGGCATTGACGAGCGGCGCCGCCGACTTCGGGTCCTTGTTCAGGAGATCGGTCGCCTTCACGGTCAGGTCGACCAGGCTCTGCGCCGCCGCCGAGGCCTTTTCGATGAAGGCTTCGGTCAGGCCGAGGACGGAGCCGGGCTGGTTCGGCAGGATCTGGCCGCCGGGGACCAGGATCTTGATCTCCGGGTTCTTTTCCATGACGACGGTGATCGCCGGCTCGCGGATGGTCGCGGCTTCGACACCGCCGGCCAGCAGGGCCTGCTGGGTTTCCTCGATGCCCAGCGGCACCACTTCGACCGAGGCGGCGTCGATCTTGGCGACCTTGCGGATCCAGTAGAGCAGCACGGTCTGCGGCACCGAGCCCTTGGGCTGGGTCGCGATCTTCACCGGCCGGCCCAGGTCCTTGGCGACCGCGGCGAAGGCTTCGGCGATGGTGCCGCCCTTGGCCACGGCGTCGGCCACTTTCTTGCCGCCGAGCACGGCCACTTCCTCGACCGCCGTCGCCGCGACGACCTTGACGCCGATGCCCTTCTGGCGCGCGACGATCAGCGGCCCGACGCCGGCGTAGTAAGCGTCGATCCCGCCCGAGGCGACCGCCTGGATCAGGTTCGGGCCGGAGGCGAACTGGGTCAGGGTCAGCTTCAGGCCCTTTTCCTCGGCCCAGCCGAGGCCGCTGAGGATGAAGAGCTGCGAGACGCCGGTGACCGGGATGAAGCCCACACGCACTTCGACCGGATCGGCCGCTTGGGCCTTGCGACCAGCCCCGGCGAGCGCCAGGGCGGCTGCCCCGGCCCCGAGACCGAGAACGCCACGACGAGCGATGGTGAGCATGATCGACCCTTCCGTTCTGTCATTCACAACCCCACCGGGGCTTTGGCCGGGGAGTGAACGATGCGGCGGAGGATTGGTCAATATAAATATGAGTTATATTTTAATATACACTTTCAATCTGCACATTAAATCCCGTCACGTCGGCTTGGCCTGCGCCGCCATGGTTGTTGCCTGTTGCGCGATCATGTCCGTCCGGTCGCTCCACAGCTTGCTGTTGGTCGCCCAGTCCGGGCGGTCGCGCAGCAGGTCGAGGCGGGCCTGACAGAGCCGCCGGGCCACCGTCGCGGGATCGTGCGTTTTCAAGGCCGCGAGGGTAACCGGACCGACCGAGCCGTCCTGATCGACCCCGGCGATTTTCTGCAGCGCCTTCACAGCGGACTTGGGACCAGCGACCACCCCGAAATCGAACACCGCGAGGTCGACGCCCCGGGGCAGGGCATCGCATTGCATCAGGTTCCAGAAGCGCGTGCGGTAGATCTCCAGTGCGTCCGCTTCCGCCAGGGCCTCGACCTCCTGCGGGGTAACGTCCCTTTCGTGCCAATCGGCCAGCATAGCCCGGCCGATGCCGTATTTCGCGGGACCGACCGCCCCGACGGCGCTGTTCACGCCGCCACCTTCCCCGGCCATGACGATCCGCGCGCAGTTTTTGAAATTGGATTCCGTCGACGCGGGCACGGGTATCGGCGCCTGCAGCGTGCGCAGAACATCCGCCACCTGGGCGGACTGTGCCTGCAGGGCCGCGTTGAACTGCCGGTCCTGCCGGTCCCGCGCCTCGGCGGCATTCATGTCCTTGATCCGGGAGCCCTGGGACGAACCGAGCCAGAAATTGACCACGGTGGCGAAAGCCGCGGCCAGGGCGCCAACGGTGATATTGATCATCTGAAATGTCGGCGCATCCGCCTTCAGCGACGGGGCATCCGGCGCGCCGATCAACACGAGCAGAATCACGAGAAACCCTGCCGTCACCACGACGGAAACGATGGGCGCGCCCCAGGCGGCCGGGCTGCCGGCCTGCACGAGGCTCACGAGAGTGGACCGGGCCCCGGCGGTATCGGCGTTGTCGGCCTCGCCCTGCGCCAGCAGGTTTTTCTGCTGGCTGTCGATGGCGTCGAGCTTCAGGGCCAGGGCCTTGATCTCGCCCTGCTGCTGCGTCGCCTGCGCGTCCAGGAGGGCCTTGGTCCGGTCGAGTTCGATCTGGCGCAGCGCGATTTCATGCTCGGAGACCATTTTCGCCAGTTCGACGCGCAATTGCCGCGCCACCGCTGGGTCTTCGGTCACCTTGGCTTCGGCCGCCTCGGCCGTTTCGGCGCCGGTTACCGTCTTGACGATGTCCGCGACCTTGGTCGCTGCCTTGCCCTCTTCCTTGCCGGCGAAAACCTTGACGATGTCCGGCAGCACGGAAACGGCGAGACCGATGAGCGCTGGCAGCATCCACCCCTCCTGCGTGATCGCCGACCCGGCGACACACTCAGGGTATCGCTACCTGAAATTGATATCAATATTTCAACAACTTTGACGAAAAATCGCGCCGCCCCGGTCAGGGGCGGCGCGGTGCAGTCGTTACGCGACCGCCGCCTTCTTTTCCTTGGCGAGGTCGAGGGCGATGTCGACGATCATGTCTTCCTGGCCACCGACCATGCGCCGACGACCGGCTTCATAGAGGATGGCGCGGGTGTCGACGCCATATTCACTCGAGGCCTTCTCGGCATGACGCAGGAAGGACGAATAGACGCCGGCATAGCCGAGGGTCAGGGTCTCGCGGTCGACGCGGACCGGACGGTCCTGCAGCGGGCGCACCAGTTCCTCGGCGGCGTCCATCAGCTTGAACAGGTCGCAGCCATGCTTCCAGCCCTTGCGCTCGATCGCGGCGATGAAGACTTCGAGCGGGGCATTGCCCGCGCCCGCGCCCATGCCGGCCAGCGAAGCGTCGACACGGATCGCCCCCGCCTGCACGCCGACGATCGAATTGGCGACGCCGAGCGAGAGATTGTGGTGGGCATGGATGCCGCGCTGGGTCTCGGGCTTCAGCACGCGGTCATAGGCTTCGCAGCGCGCCCTGTAACCATCCATGTCGAGGGCACCGCCGGAATCCGTCACATAGACGCAGGTCGCGCCGTAAGATTCCATCAGCTTGGCCTGCTGGGCGAGGTGCTCGGGCTCGATCATGTGACCCATCATCAGGAAGCCGATGGTGTCCATGCCGAGATTGCGCGCCGCCTCGATGTGCTGCTTCGAGACGTCCGCCTCGGTGCAGTGGGTGGCGATGCGGACCGAGCGGACGCCCAGCGAATAGGCGTGCTTCAGCTCTTCCACGGTGCCGATGCCGGGCAGCAGCAGGGTGGTCAGCGTCGCCGTCTTCACGACGTCGGCGACCGCCTCGATCCATTCCCAGTCGGTATGGCGGCCGAAGCCGTAGTTGAAGGTGCCGCCGTTGAGGCCGTCGCCATGGGCGATCTCGATGGCGTCGACGCCGGCTTCGTCCAGCGCCTTGGCGATCGCCTGGACATGGCCGAGACCATACTGGTGACGGATCGCATGCATCCCGTCGCGCAAGGTCACGTCCTGGATATAGAGCTTGGTCTTCGTGGGGTCGAGCGTAGCCATCACGCGACTTCCTTCAGCATCTTGCGGGTGGCGATCTTCTCGGCGGTGCGCATCCCGGCCGAGGTCATGATGTCGAGATTGCCGGCATAGGCGGGCAGGTAATGCGCCGCGCCCTCGACCTCGAGGAAGACCGAGGTCTTGATGCCCTCGAAAGTGCCGTGGCCGGGGATATGCACCGGATTGTTCGAGCCGAAATGCTCGAACTGCAATTCCTGCTTCAGGCGATAGCCGGGGACATAGGCCTGCACCCGCTCGATCTGATCCTTCACCGCCTTGGTGATGGTCGCCTCGTCGGCGCCGGACGACAGGGTGAAGACCGTGTCGCGCATGATCATCGGCGGCTCGGCCGGGTTCAGGATGATGATGGCGCGGCCGCGGGCGGCGCCGCCCACCTGCTCGATGCCATGGCGCGTCGTCTCGGTGAATTCATCGATATTGGCGCGCGTGCCGGGACCGGCCGACTTCGACGAGATCGAGGCGACGATTTCGGCGTAATGCACCGTCGCCACCGACGAGACCGCCGCGACGATCGGAATCGTCGCCTGGCCGCCGCAGGTCACCATGTTCACATTCTGCGCGTCGAGATGGACATCGCCGTTGACCACGGGGATGACATAGGGGCCGATCGCCGCCGGGGTCAGATCGATCATGATCTTGCCCGCCGCCTTGCAGACGTCATTGTGCTTCTTGTGCGCGCCCGCCGAGGTCGCGTCGAAGACGATGCCGATTTCCGGCCAGACGGCCAGTTTCTGAAGACCTTCGATGCCCTCGTGGGTCGTCGCGACCCCGAGACGCTGGGCCCGCTTCAGGCCGTCGGATTCCGGATCGATGCCGACGAAGGCACCCATCTCCAGAACCTTGGAATTGCGCATGACCTTGATCATCAGATCGGTGCCGATATTGCCCGAACCGATGATGGCGACCTTGACCTTGGCGCTCATACCGTTCCTCCCGTTGCTCCCCGGGAAATGGCCCCGGTGACGGAGGGATGATTGGCGGAAAGACGTCGGCTTGCCAATTTACCGCCCTGCCGAATGCTCATATAGTGAGAGAATGAAAGATGACCTCGCCACCAGCGATTCCGGCACCCAGGCGCTCGACCGCGCTCTCGGTCTGTTCACCCTCGTGCTGAGGGACAAGGGCAAGACCCCCCTGTCCGACCTGGCCGGGCAGGCCGGCCTGCCGGTCTCGACCGCGCATCGGCTGATCGCCGCCTTCGAGCGCCAGCGCCTGATCACGCGGGTGGCGCGCGGCCGCTATGTCGCCGGCATGGGCCTCGCGGAACTGGCCGCCGACCGGCGCCAGGTGCTGATCAACGCCAGCCGCCCCCTGCTCCGCCGCCTGGCCCGGCAACAGAAGCGGACGGCCCATCTCGGCATCCTGGAAGCCGAGATGGTCACCTATCTGGTGAAGGAAGCGGGCGGGCCGGGCAAGGTCTTCACCCGCGAGATGATGCAGCTGGAAGCCTATTGCACCGGCATCGGCAAGGTCCTGCTGGCCGGCCTCGACAAGCCGGTGCGGGAGCGTTACCTGGCCGGCGGCCCCTTCCCCCGGCTGACCGACACGACCCTGACCGAACCCGACCAGTTGCGCGCGGCGATCGCCACCATCGCCGAGCGCGGCTTCGCCGAGGATGACGCGGAAATGGCGGAAGGCCTGCATTGCGTGGCCGTGCCCCTGCACGACCGCCAGGGCAGGGTGGTGGCCGCCATCTCGCTGACCGGCCTCGCCGAGACCGGCACGCCGGGTGTTCCGCCCGCGCTGCTGGACACCGCGCGGGCGATCGAGGCAAAGCTCTGGGCCTGATCAGTCGCCCCGGCGCTGCATCGCGCCTTGCGTGAGATAAAGGTCGTAGATCGCGGGATCGTTCACCCGCATCACGTCGCCGCTGCTGAGGCGCTGGACCTGTTCGATCCGCGTCATGTGGCCGGTCTGGGTGTTGTAGGCATGGACATGGGTCCAGGACCAATAGGGATGCTTGCCGTCCATGACCTGGCCCTTGCCGTCGTCATAGAGCGAATAGGCCCCGTCGAAGGAGCGGAACAGCTGGCCGCGCCGGTCGAAGCTGACCATGGTGATGGGCAGCATGGTGCGCAGGTCGAAGCGCACTTCCTTCTTCGAGATGGGCGCGCGGGGGTAGCGGACGGGCTGGGCCTCGACATTGATCGCCTGGGGCACCAGCTCCACCACCGTATCGTAGAAGGTCTCGCCCTTGGGGCCGCCGTGGGTGCCATGAACCCAGTTCTCGGCGGTGGACGACCAGTTGCCCGACAGGCCGGCCAGGGCCGGACCCGTGCCGACCACCTTGTAGTTGCCCCAGGTCAGGTAAGGATCGCCCGTCGCCCAGGCGTCGGAGAGATAGAGATCCGAGCCCGGCAGCAGCGGCTCGAAGCGCTGGTTGGTGGGGAAACGGCGAATCCGCTTGAATTCCGGCACGTAACCGAAGAGGTCCGGGAACTCGCGCTGGTCATAGGGCCAGATGTTGAGGAAGGACGAGCCCCTTATATCGTCGGGCGAGGTGAAGATGATGGACTGGAAGCGCATCTTGTCTTCATGGCCCGGCAGATAGGGCCTGGGGTCCATCGCCACCCGGGCGACCGGTGTCATCTCGGCCCAGACGCCCTCGTAGCGATAGTCGACCTTGCCGCTGGCGCTGACATCGCATTCGCTGATGCCATAGACGCTGGCATCGTGCCGGCCCCAGGACAGGGTCTGGCCGGCGAAGGCTTCCAGCCCGTTGGTGCTGGCGGGAAAGGGATGGCCGCCGATCCAGGGCTTGCCGTCGTCGGTGACGATATTGCCGTCGCCATCCAGCCGGCCGCGGCCCTTGTTGCGCAAGGTCGCCTCGACATATTCCCAGGGCGACAGGCGCATGACGTCGGTCGTCTCGCGGGCCAAGGTCAGGCGCCGCCCCATCTCCTTGACTTGCAGGAACTGGATGGGATCGAGCAGGTCACGGACATGCTCGACATTGCCGGCATCGATCGTGTCGCCCGGCTTCAGCTTGCCCTTGGTATAGGCTTCGATCGACAGCAACTCGTCGGGATAGGCGGCCGAGGCATCGCCCGTCTTGGCGATCGCCTGCCACAGGGGCATCAATACCCCTGCGGCAACCGTGCCCCGGCCGAGCTGTTCCAGGAAATGGCGACGGGAATAGTCCCGGTCAAAGCGCCTGATGTGCACGACCGCTCCCCCTCACACCCGTCAAGGCATGAAGGAGAGCAGAGGCAGGCCCGAAAGACCACTGCTACCGCCCGAGAGCAGGCCGGTCAGCGTATTGCTCAGGCGGCCGGCGAATTCCTGCAGGGTCGCCGGATTGGTCAGGCCCTCCAGCAGACCCGGGAGGAGAATGCCGCCCAACTGGTCGGGCTTGGCGGCGCCGAGGAGATAGAGCACGGGCTCGGCCGGCAGCAGGCTGACCAGATCGCCGACCAGCGGCAGGGCGGCGATGGAATTCGCCCCGGTCGGCAGGTCGCCGATGCGCAAGGTGTCGGGCGACAGCAGCTCGGTCACGCTGCCCAGCAGATCGCCGACCACCGGAATGCCGTCGAGCGGCGTGCCGGTCGAGCCGGCGGGCAGGATCCCGGCCAGCAGATTGCCGAGCGGCGCCTGTTCGCCATCGGTCGAGACCAGATTGGTCAGAAGATCGGTCAGCGCGGTCACCGGGCTGTCGCTGGCGCCATTGGCCGAGAGACCGCCCAGCATGCCGCCATCGGACGCCGCCGCGGGGGTCGCCGCGATATCGCCGAATTCCGTGCCTTCCTTGAGGGCGCCGGCCGCGGCGGTGATGAAGCGGATGCCGGTCGCATGGGGCGCGGCGACGAAGAGATTGTTACGCCCCATGTGGCGGTGGCGGTAGATCAGGCTGGGGCCGCCCGCGTCGCCGTCGCCCGAGGCCATGGCGGATTCCGGGGCGCCGGTATAGAGCCGGAGGCCGACCATGCCGACCGCGCCGTCGTTGTCGAAGCCGCCCGTCGCATAGAGAGCGAGGCCGCTGGCCGGGCCGACGAGATATTCGGCCGCTAGATCGCCGCCGAATTCACTGGCCTCGGTATAGGAAACGCCGCCGCCGACCCGCAGATTGGGCGAGGCGTAATAGGCAAGGCCGAGCCGCCCGGCAAAACCGCCGTCGACGATATCGCCGGTCTGCACGCCCGCCATGGCCTCGAGGGTGATCTTCTCGAGATAGTATTCGCCGATGGCCGAGACGCTGAACTGGTTTTCCTCGTCGACGGAAAGCGCAGTCAGGGCAAGGCCGATCAGGTGACTCGAGGGATCACGGAAATAGAGTTGGGCGGCGCCGCCGTAGAAGCTGAACTCCGAGGCCGCGTTGCCGACGATACCGTCGATCTGCAGGCCCATGCTGTCGCCGAGGGGGGTGGTGAAGGAGCCGCCGGCGCCGTAAAGCCCGCCATTCTCGTCGCCGCCGCCAAAGGCCTCGAACTGGAAACTGCTCGCGGCCACGGCGGCCATGTCGGCCGGGGCTGGCGCCTGATCCTGCGCGCCGGCCCAGGTCGCGGCCCCAAGCGCGGCGCCAAGCGTCGCCGCCGTCAACAAACCGATCCTCTTCATGTGTTCCGCCCCTCGCGTTCCCGCCCGCGCCCCCGCCGGGTCCCGCCGGCATTGGACGCTTATGATTTTTTCTGCCCGGACCTCCCTCGTCCGGGGACCGACCGACAGGTGTGAGAACCATGGCGGCAGGATGCGCCGATACTGCAGGAAGCGGGGGGAGCGGCCTCCCACCCATTAGGGGGGAAATCGGCCCGATGCGCGGACGCTCTGGTTGAGAAAGCCCCAGCCCGGCGCCAATCGCGGCCGGGCGCCCGTCCGGCCCTACACCGAAGCGGCGAGATCGCGGCGGATGGGCACGAGCATGGCGTCGAGAACCTTGGTCGCCGTCGCCTCGGTCTCGGCGCGCGAGACCCCCGGCGTGCTCAGCCACCATTCCGATCCGGCCTCGGCCGCGCCCAGAAGGGCATGGGCATAGGGGCTGACCCGTCGGCGGGCGATGGCGCGATGCAGGTCGGGCGGGGCAAGCTCGGCGAGGGTGATCAGCATCGCGTGAATGAGCGCGGCACGATAGCCGCGGGCCTGTTCGGCCAGGGGGCCGTCGCCCCGCATGGCCGACAGGATCACCCGCCAGCTCGCCGTCTGCTCGTAAAGCCGGCCGATCAGCAGGTCGAGGGTTGCCCGGATGCGGGCTTCGGGGTCGGGGATCGCCGCCATCAGGGCAAGGCCCGCCAGCAGTTCGCGGCCCGTCCGCTGCAGCAACGCCGCCATCAGGCCGGGCTTCGAGCCGAAATAGCTGTAGATCATCGGCTTGGTCACGCCGCAGGCGGCCGCCACGTCATCCATCGAGGTCGCGTGGAAGCCCTGAGCGGCGAACATTTCCGCCGCCACCTGCAGGATCTGCGCTTCGCGCGCCGCCCGCGGCAGGCGCCGGCCGCCGGTTTTGCCCGCATCCTCGCTCATGTCCCGGCTTTTCCGATCGCTCATTGACTCCAACTTACTTTTTAGTAACTTACTCGAAAGTAACAAACAGGGGAAGCGCGGAGCCACCATGTCCATGCCCGATCCGACCGAGCGAATCGCCGCCTTCCGGGCCGCCCAACGCCTTGCTTATGATTGCGCCGAAGCGATCGCGGCGGAATTGCGACCCGGCATGACCGAGCGCGAGGCGGCGGGCCGCATGAAGGCCTGGGCCGGCGATCACGGCGTCCGCGAATGGTTTCACGAACCCTTCGCCTGGTTCGGCGACCGCACGGCCTTTCGCGGCGCCATCGGTATCCGGGCGCTGCGCGGCTTCAATCCCGCCTTCTTCCCCGGTGGCCGCCGGCTGGAGGAAGGCATGGCCTTCATCCTCGACTGCGCGCCGGTGGTCGGCCGGGCCGTGGCCGACATCGGCTATTCCGGCGCCCTCGGCCATAATGCGGTGGTCGAGCAATTGCTGGACGACCTGATCGAACATCGAAACCTCATCCCCCGCGAACTCGCCGCCGGCCGCAGCATGGCCGAGGTTTCGCGCGCGGTCGATGCCCTGTGCCGCCGCCAGGGGGTGGAGCCGCGCCACAAGGCCTATCCCTACACCGTGCTGGCTCACCGCGTGGAAGTGCTGCCGGGCGATGCGTCCCGTTTCAGCCTCGCCCGCTTTGGCCTGCGCGCCGTCCGGGAACTCCGCCGCCAGATCGCGGAGGGACAGGGAGAGGGCTGGTCGCCCCTGTGGAACAGTTCCCCCGCCTCCGACCATCCGCCGGTGCCCGGTCTCTGGGCGGTGGAGCCGCATCTGGGCTTTCGCGACGTCGGCGCCAAATTCGAGGAATTGCTGCTGATCGGCGACGACGGCAGCGCGCGCTGGCTGGACGACGACCTGCCCCATGTTCGCCGCTTCAAGGCGCGTCCGACCGTGAAGAAAGCCGCCTGACATGAGCACCCCTTTCCAGGTCGAAGCCGGCGAAGTCACCCTGTCCGGCCATGTCGCCGGGCCCGAGAAGGCACCGGTCGTCCTGCTGATCCACGGCTATCCGGACGACAGCACGGTGTGGGACGGCGTCGTCGCCGATCTCGCCGCCGATCACCGGGTCATCACCTATGACGTCCGGGGCGCCGGCGCCTCGACCGCGCCCGCCAGCAGCCGGGGCTATCACCTCGGCCGGCTGATGGCTGATCTATCCTCGGTGATCGAGGCGCAGGTGCCCGACGGCGGCAAGATCCATCTCGTCGGCCATGACTGGGGCTCGATCCAGGGCTGGCAGGCGCTGGTCGACGCCCGCACTCGGCACCGCATCGCCTCCTATACCTCGGTCTCCGGCCCCTCGCTCGACCTTGCCTTCGGCGCCATGGCCCGGCGCCTGCGGGACCAGCCGCTGGCCGCGCTGCCGCCCCTGCTGGGGCAGTTGATGCGCTCGTGGTATGTCCTCGCCTTCCATGTCCCGGCCTTCGCGCCGCTGGTCTGGCGGGCCGGGGCGGCCCGGCTGTGGCCGCGCATCCTGCGCCGCACCGACGGTATCGATGTCGCCGGCCGCCCGACCCAGCTGGAAGACGCCCTGCGCGGCATCAATCTCTACCGCGCCAATTTCCGCGAGAAGCTGATGGCGCCGCAGCGCCAGACGATCGGCCAGCCGGTGCAGCTGTTGGTGCCGCGCAACGATCCCTTCGTCAGCGCCGCCGTGTTCGACGATCTCGCGGCCGACGTGCCCCATCTGGTGCGCGAAGATATCGAAAGCGGCCATTGGTTGCCGCTGAAGGACCCGGCCTTGTTGGCGGCGCGCGTCCGCCGCTTCGTCACCCATGTCGACGGCGGCAAGGATTGCGGCGCCTTCGTCCACGGCCGGCGGCTGGCCGCGCGCCGGACCCCGGGCGCGGCGCCCCTCGCCGGCAAGCTCGCCCTGATCACCGGGGCCGGCAGCGGCATCGGCCGGGCGACGGCGATCGCCCTTGCCGAGAAGGGCGCCGACATCATCGCGACCGATATCGACGAGGCGGCGGCGGAACGCACCGCGACCCTCGCCCGCCTTGTCGGCGTCGAGGCTCATGCCCGCAAGGTCGATGTCGCCGACGCCGGCGCCATGACCGCCCTCGCCGACTGGACCGAGGAGATGCTCGGCGGGGTCGACATCGTCGTCAACAATGCCGGCATCGGCATGGCCGGCGATTTCCTCGACACCAGCGTCGAGGACTGGCGCCGTGTGCTCGATGTGAACCTCTGGGGTGTCATCCATGGCGCGCGTCTGTTCGGCGGGCGGATGGCGGCGCGGCATTCCGGCGGTCATATCGTCAATGTCGCCTCGGCCGCCGCCTTCATGCCGGCGCGCGGCCTGTCGGCCTATGCCGCCACCAAATCCGCCGTCCTGATGATGACGACCTGCTTGCGGGCGGAGCTCAGGGACAAGGGCATCGGCGTCTCGGCGATCTGCCCCGGCATCATCGACACCGGCATCACCGACCGCACCACCTTCGTCGGCGCCAGCGCCGAGGCGCAGGACCGCAGAAGGGCCGCCGCCTCCCGCCTCTATGCCCGCCGCGCCCTGACCGCCGAAGTGGTGGCGGAACAGATCATCGCCGCCATCCTGAAGGATCGCGCCGTCGCCCATGTCGGTCTGGAAGCGGTGCTCGGCAATCTTCTCGGCCGGCTGTCGCCCGGCCTGATGCGCCGCATCGCCGGCGCCGACCTGATGCCGAAGTAGGAGACCCGCCGTGACCCGTCACAAGATCACCCCGCGCAAGGTCGCCTTCGACTGGAGCGGGACCAGACCCCAGTGGATCGAAGGGGAAGCCTTCGTCTCCCACCTGACCAATTCGACCCATATCCTGCTGCCGATCGTCGAGGTCTGGTTCTGCCAGGTGTTCAAGGAAGCCCTGCCCCACATCACCGACGAGCGTGTGCGCGAGGACGTCATCGCCTTCATGCGCCAGGAAGCGATCCACGGCAGCGCCCACAAGCCCCTGATCGAGCATTTCCTGAAGCACGGCATGGATATTCGCGGCGGCGTCGCCCGTACCCAGCGGCTGATCGATACCCTGCTCGGCGATCCTTCGCGGATCTTCGGCCTACTGCCCACGGGCAAGCGCCTCGCCCGCTGGTGGCTGGGCACCCGCGTCGGCATCATCGCGGCGGGGGAGCATTTCACCTGTATCCTCGGACGTTTCATCCTCGAGAACGAGGAGTTGCCGAAGCTGCCGGTGGACCCCGCCATGATGGACCTGCTGCGCTGGCACGGCGCCGAGGAAGTCGAGCACCGCGCCGTCGCCTTCGATCTCTACAGGCACCTGACCGGGGCGCCCCTGACCAGCCGCCTGCTGGTCCTCGGCTTCATCATTCCTTTTCTCACCTGGTACTGGATCGAATCCACCCGCTACCTGATGAAGCAGGACCCCGGCCTCGCGATCAAGCCGGGCTTCTTCGCCGAATGGCGCAAGGCCTCGCGCCGGAACCTGATCCCCTCGGCCCGGATGCTGCTGGGCGGCAGCTGGCGCTTCCTGCTGCCGGGCTATGATCCGGCGGACGAGGCGGACACGGAGGTCGCCCTCGATTATCTGGCGAAAAGCCCGGCGGTTCGCTGACCGATCCGGGCGAGCCCGCCTTTTGGCCGGTGATCGCGGGCGAAAAGAGAATCAAACTCCCGTTCCGCGATCATCAAATCCGATATAGCGTGATCCAACATCCGATCTTTCCAGAAGGAAGACCCACCATGACCTTGTGTCCCGTCGCCATGGCCGTGACCTGCAAGCGCTGCCCGGTCTTCACCGTCTGCCCCGCCAAGGGCATCATCGGCGACCACAAGAAGACCCCGGCGAAACCCGACACGGAAACCGCGCCGCCCAAGTCCTGAACGGGCGCGGCCTGTCACGGCCGCGCCATCAGAGCAGGGCCATCAGCCCGCCTTGGCGACCTGACGCCAGCGGTGCAGCAGCGGCTCGGTGTAACCGGCCGGCTGCTCGCGCCCCTTGAAGACGAGATCACTGGCCGCCCGGTAGGCGACGCCGTCGAAGCCCGGCGCCATCGGCTTGTAGAGCGGATCGCCGGCGTTCTGCGCGTCGACGACGGCGGCCATGCGGCGGAAGGTTTCCGTCACCTGCGCCTCGGTCACGATGCCGTGATGCAGCCAGTTGGCCATGTGCTGGGACGAGATGCGCAAGGTCGCGCGGTCTTCCATCAGGCCGATGTCGTTGATATCCGGCACCTTGGAACAGCCGACGCCCTGATCGATCCAGCGGACGACATAGCCGAGGATGCCTTGCGCATTGTTGTCCAGTTCCGCCTGGACCTCGGCCGGGGACCAGTTGGTGTCCGTGGCGACCGGGATGGTCAGCAACTCGGCCGTCAGATCCGCGCTCTGCCCTTCCATGGCCTTCTGCACGGCGGCGACATCGACCTCGTGATAATGGAGGGCATGAAGGGTCGCGGCGGTCGGCGACGGCACCCAGGCGGTATTGGCGCCGGCCTTCGGGTGGGCGATCTTCTGCTTCAGCATCTCGGCCATCAGGTCGGGCATGGCCCACATGCCCTTGCCGATCTGCGCCTTGCCGCGCAGGCCGCAGGCGAGCCCGGTCAGGACATTGTTCTTCTCATAGGCCGAAATCCAGGCGGCCGACTTCATGGCGCCCTTCCGCACCATCGGCCCCGCCTCCATCGAGGTGTGGATCTCGTCGCCCGTCCTGTCGAGGAAGCCGGTGTTGATGAAGGCGACCCGGTGTTTCGCCGCAGCGATACAGGCCTTGAGGTTCAGGGTCGTTCGGCGTTCCTCGTCCATGATGCCGAGCTTCACCGTGTAACGCGGCAGGCCCGCGATATCCTCGGCCCGGGCGAACAGTTCGTCGGCGAAGGCGACTTCCGCCGGACCATGCATCTTCGGCTTCACGATATAGACGGAGCCGGCGCGGGAGTTGCGGAACCTGCCGGCCCCGCTCAGGTCGTGCTTGGCGATCAGCACGGTGATCGCCGCATCCATCAGCCCTTCCGGGATTTCGCTGCCGTCTTCGAGCAGGATGG
>JAOZVS010000004.1:11986-22654 GCA_025869435.1 Zavarzinia sp. | reverse complement strand
TCGTTCCTGCCCCCCCAACCAACCCCCCCCCCCCCCCGCGGGCCGCCCCCCCCCCCCCCACGCCGCCATCACATCCGATTGATGATCTTGTAACCGTAGCCGTTCTTGCCCTCGGCCCCGCCGGTATAGGTGAAGCTGTGCTTGTCGAAGACCGTGTCCCAGCGCTTGGCCAGGATGGCGTCGTCCGGCACCACGTCGATCGGCCGATAGGCGTGGTGTTCCTGCCCCTCGGTGATGAAGGGCGAATTGTCGATCGTGTTGTAGGTGCAATGCATGACGGTGCGCGGCCTGTCGGACGGATTGCCCGACGAGGCGTGCAGGATATTGCCGTGGAAGAAGCAGACGTCGCCGGGCGACAGTTCGGCCGGCACCGTCGGCAACTGCTTCTGCAGCAGCGCGAGGCGGACCGGATCGCAGCCGATCGCCTCGCCCACCTGGACGTGATTGATGCGGCCCACCCGGTGGGAGCCCTTGACCAGCTGGACGCAGCCGTTGGCGGTCGAGATCTCGTCGACCGCGATCATGGCGGTCAGCATGTCGGGCCACAGGCAGCCTTCGTCGTACCAATAGGGATAGTCCTGGTGCCAGTCCCAGCGCCCGACCGAATGGGGCCGCTTCAGCGACAGTTTGGAATGCCAGTGATAGACCGGCTTGCCCAGCAGGGCGGCGGCGCCGGCGACCAGGCGGGCCATGCGCGGCACCATGCCGACGTAGTCGTTCGAATGGTCGGTCCAGCCGATCACTTCCTGGGCGTTGCCGTCGCTGTCGGCGACCGCGCGCAGGCGCCCGCCCAGCGATGGGTCGGCGACACAGGCGTCATGCAAAGGCGCGATCTCCTCGGGCGAGAAGAAACCCGGCACGATGACGAAGCCGTCACGCTCGAACAGCGCGACCTCATGCGGGCCGAGCGGCTTCGAGGTGGCGGGGATCGGCGATTCTGCCGGCGCGGCCTGGGCGGAAGACATCGAAGGGACTCCATTGCAACCAACGAACATGGTGGATACTGTACACAGAGTTCAGCGCCATGCAATAGTCTCCCGATCGAACAACCCGGTCCTGTTGCCTGATTTTTTGCCGAAAGTGCCGCGATGCTGTCTTCCCTCCCCTCCCGTCTGCGCCTGCTGGCGCTCCGCCCCGCATCCCAGACGCCGGCCTATCAGGTGACCGCCGAGAAGGTGGCGGCGGCCTTCGGTCGCTCGACCTCGCCCCTGCCGCCCTATGAATTCCGCCTCATCGCCCCCGATGATCCGGAGATGGAAGCGGCCCTGGCGCGGGCGGATGTCCTGATCGGCTCCAGCGTTCCGACCGAGGCGGTCGCGGCCACCCGGGGTGCCCTCGGCCTGATCCAGCTGACATCGGCCGGGGTCGATCATCTGGTGCCGCTGGACTGGCTGCCTGCCGGGGTGGAATTGACCAGCGCCAGCGGCGTTCACGGCCCCAAGGTGATGGAATGGGCGATGATGACCCTGCTGATGCTGCACGGTCATCTGCCCCATTACGCGGCGGCCCAGCGCCGCCATGAATGGAGCCCGCGCGAAAGCTCGACCATCGCCGGACGGGGCCTGCTGGTGTTCGGCACGGGCGGCATCGGCAAGGCCGTGGCCGACGCGGGCCGCGTCCTCGGCCTCGTCGTCACCGGCGTCAATCGCAGTGGCGCGGTGGCGCCGGGCTTCCAGCGCGTGGTGCCGACGCTGCTGGCGGCCGAGGCCCTCGGCGAGGCGGATTTCGTCGTCCTGGCGATGCCGCTGACCCCCGAGACCCGGGGCATGATGGACCGGGACGCTTTCGCCCGGATGAAGCCGGGCGCCAGCTTCGCCAATTTCGGCCGCGGCCCCCTGGTCGATCAGGAGGCGCTGGCCGCCGCCCTCGAATCCGGCCATCTGGGCGGGGCGGTAATCGACGTCGCGACGCCGGAGCCCTTGCCGGCATCTTCGCCCCTATGGGCGGTGCCGGGCCTGATCATCACGCCCCATGTCTCCTGCGACGACCCGGAAACCTATATCGACCGGACCCTCGACATTCTGGTCGGCAATCTTCACCGGCGGGCCGCCGGCCTGCCCCTGATGAACCGGATCGACCGCCAGCGGGCCTATTGACGGACAGGGGGAGGGTGCCGATGCACAAATTTGAGGCGGTGCCGTTCTACTGCAAATTTCTGGTGCATTCGAATTATTGTGGTGTACGGTATACACAAATGACACCCCTTGAGACCGAAGCCCTCATGCGTCTTGCCTCCGATCCATCGAACAGCCCCCAATCGGCCGCCACGCCGGTGCGCGGCCCTTGTTTCCCCGGGGGGCTCGCGTGATCTGGTATACAGCGCAGCGCCTTCTCTGGTCGGTTGCGGTGATGACCATCACCATCTCCGTCCTGTTCTGCCTGATCTATGTGATCCCCGGCGATCCCGTCTCCATGGCCCTCGGCCCCCGCGCGACCGAGGCCATGCGCAGCGAGCTGATGACCCGCATGGGTCTCGACCGGCCGGTGCTGGAACAGCTCTGGCGCTTCATCGCCAATGCTTTCACCGGTGACCTCGGCACCGACATGTGGAGCCGGCAGCCGATCTCGCGGATCGCCCTCGGCGCGCTGCCCCACACGCTGCTGCTGGCGACGCTGGGCATCGGCTGGGCCGCGCTGATCGGCATTCCGCTCGGCTGCTGGACCGCCCTGCGCCGTGACGGACTCGCCGATCGTTTGCTGGGCGTGTTCTCGGCGGTGACCATCGCCCTGCCGTCCTTCGTCGTCGCGATCTACGGCCTGCTGATCTTCTCGGTCCAGCTCAAGTGGTTGCCGGCGCTGGGCGCGGGGGCGGCGGGCGATATCGCCGATCAGGCCCGGCGCCTGATCCTGCCCTCCTTCGCCATCGGCCTCGGCTGGGTCGGCTTCCTGGCCCGGATGGTGCGGGCCTCGATGATCGAGGTCCTGTCCGAGAACCATATCCGCATGTTGCGAGCCTTCGGCCTGCGGGAATCGCGCATCGTGCTGCGCTACGCCCTGCCGATCGCCGTCATTCCCACCGTGACCATCATCGGCATGGGCTTCGGCAGCCTGTTGTCCGGCGCGGTGCTGATCGAGATCGTCTTCAACCGGCCGGGCATCGGCAAACTGACCTATGACGCGGTCATGTCGCGCAATTTTCCGCTGCTGACCGGCTGCGTTCTCGTGACCACGGCCTGCTACGTGCTCTGCACCGTCGCCGCCGATCTGATGGTAGCCCGCCTTGACCCCCGCATCCGCAAATCCCTCTAGGCCCGGCGCGATGAGCACGCCGTCCTCGCCTCGCCGAGCCGCCGCCTTCATGCACGCCCTGGTCGCGCATCCCTCCGGGGCCTTCGCCAGCGTCTGCGTCGGCTTCCTCATTCTCGTCGCCGTCTTCGCGCCGCTGATCGCGCCTTATGACCCGACCGGGATCGACATCCTGGCCCGGCTCCAGGGGCCGAGCCTCGCGCATCCGCTCGGCACCGACCAGCTGGGGCGGGATGTCCTGTCGCGCATCATCTTCGGCACGCGGACGGCGCTTCTCGCCTCGACGGTCGCCCTTGGCGCCTCGGTCGTCCTTGGCACGCTGTTCGGCCTGATCGCCGGCTATGGCCCCCGCCTTCTCGACAAGCTCCTCATGCTGGTGTTCGATTCGATCAAGTCGCTGCCCCTGCTGATCATGGCGCTGGCGCTCGGCGCCGTGCTTGGTCCCAGCCTGACCACGGTGATCATCGTCGTCATCATCTTCACCATGCCGGCCTATGCCCGGCTGGTGCGCAGCCAGGCGCTGGTGCTGAAACAGTCCGAATATGTTCTCGCCGCCCGGGCCATGGGCGCGCCGATCACCCGCGTCATGTTCCGCCATATCCTGCCCAACCTGTTCGGCCCGCTGATCGTCCTCGTCTGCATGGATGTGACCATGGTCATCACGGTCGAATCCGGCCTGTCCTTCATCGGCCTCGGTACCCAGCCGCCATCGCCCAGCTGGGGCAGCATCCTGAACGACGGCTTCTCCTTCATCCGCCAGGGCAGTTTCCTCGTCATCGCCGCCGGCCTGCCCATCGTCGTCGCCACCATCGGTTTCAATTTCCTGGGCGAGGCGATCCGCGACATTCTCGATCCGAAATCGGGGAGCCGGTCATGAGCGCCGCCGCCCTCCTCGAGATCGATCACCTGTCGATCCGCTACGCCACGCCGCGCGGCACGGTGCAGGCCGTGCGCGACGTCAATCTGACCATCCGGCGGGGCGAAGTCATCGGCCTTGTCGGCGAAAGCGGCTCGGGCAAGTCGTCGCTGGTCTCCTCGATGATGGCGCTGCTGCCGGACAATGCCGCCGTCGACGGCCGGCTTCGGTTCGAGGGCACGGATATCGTCGCCCTGCCGGAAACCGGCCGCCGCCAGCTTCGCGGCAATGGCATCGCCGCGATCTTCCAGGACCCGTTCACCGCGCTCAATCCCGTGGTGACCATCGGCGACCTGCTGGTCGCGGTACAGCATCACGACCACGGCGCCGGCACGCGGGAAAAGCGCCGCCGCGCCACCGAGATGATGGCCCGCGTCGGCATTTCCGATGCCGGGCGGCGCCTCCGCCAATATCCCTTCGAGTTGTCGGGCGGGATGCGCCAGCGCGTCGCCATCGCAGCCGCGCTGCTGACCCATCCGACCCTGCTGATCGCCGACGAGCCGACCACCGCGCTCGATGCGACGACCGAGGCGCAGATCATCGACCTCCTGCGCCGGAACCGTTCGGCGGTCGATGGCGCCATCGTCTTCGTCACCCATCATCTGGGTCTTGTCGCCCAGCTCTGCGACCGGGTGGCGGTGATGTACGCGGGCGAGATCGTCGAGACGGGTCCGGTCGGCGCCGTCTTCGCGAACCCGCGTCACCCCTATACCAGGGCTCTGATCGCCTGCGAGCCGGCCCTGATCCGCGCGGCGACACGGCGCCTGCCGACGATCGGCGGCGCCCCGCCCGACCTGACCGCGCCGCCGGCCGGCTGCGGCTTCGCGCCGCGCTGCCCCCTCGCCGACGAGACCTGCCGAAGCCTGGCGCCGCCGGTCGTCGCGACCGGCGAGAATGCTACCGCGCGCTGCCACAAGGTGCTGCCATGACCGTGCTCGATTTCGAAGACGTGGTCATCCATTACCGGGTCGCCGGGCGACTCGCCGCCCTCGTGACCGGCAAGCCGCACCGGATCGAGGCGGTGGCCGGCGTCACCCTCGGTGTTCCCTACGGCAAGACCTATGCCCTCGTTGGCGAAAGCGGCAGCGGCAAGACCACGCTGGGCCGGGCCGCGGTCGGGCTGGTGCCCGTGACGTCGGGCGTCATTCGTGTCGACGGCGCCGATGCCCAGGGTTTCGGCGATGGTCCCTGGCGCCAGATCCGGCGCGATGCCGCCCTGATGTTCCAGGACCCCATGGCGTCGCTCAACCCGCGCATGAGGGTCGCCGAACTGATCGCGGAACCGCTGGCCGTCCACCGGCCGGACATCCGCGATCGCGATGCAAGGGCGGCCGCCCTCCTCGACCGGGTCGGTCTGCACCGCGGCCTGCTCGACCGTTTCCCCCACGAGCTGAGCGGGGGTCAGGCACGCCGCGTCTCGGTCGCGCGGGCGCTGGCGCTCGAGCCGAAGCTGATCATCGCCGACGAGCCGACCGCCGGCCTCGACGTCTCGGTCCAGGGCGAGATCCTGAACCTTCTGATGGATATCCAGGACAGCTCGCGCACGGCCTATTTCATCATCACGCACAATCTGGCGATCGCCCGCCATGTGACCGATTACATCGGCATCATGTATCTGGGCCGGCTGGTCGAACAGGGATCGACGGCGCAGATCTTCGCCGCGCCCGCGCATCCCTATACCAACGCCCTGCTCACGGCCCAGGTCGAGGCTCTCGGCAGCGAGGCGGCGCCCCTGCAGGGCGAGGTGCCCAGCCTGTGGGAACGTCCCACGGGCTGCGAATTCCATCCGCGCTGCCCGATGGCGCGCGAGACCTGCCGCGTCCTCGCGCCGCCCACGCTTCAAATCGCGCCGGGGCATCAGGTCGCCTGCCATTTTCCCATCGTCGCCGGCGAGACCGCCGGGGCGAATCCCCCCGCCGACGAGGACCGACGGCACCCCAACAGTCGCATCGCGTAAACGAGGAGGTTGCATCATGTCTGATTTCAAAATGGACCGGCGTCAGATCCTGGCCGGGGCCGCCTTCCTCGGTGCCGGCGTGGTCGCCGCCATGAGCGCCGGCCGTCTCGCCTTCGCGGCCGAGGGCAAGATCCTGAAGGTCCAGAACGACAAGGACATCTCCATCATCGATCCCGCGAACCGCTCCGGCTGGTGGGAAGAGAATGTCATGTTCGCGATCTTCAACAGCCTGTGCCAGTACAAGGCCGGCGACACCTGGGACTGGAAGCTGGACATCGCCGAGGAGCTGGACGCCAGCGACCCGACCAGGATCCGCTTCAAGCTGAAGCCCGGCATCAAGTGGACCGGCGGCTTTGGCGAGGTTTCGGCCGAGGACGTGAAATTCTCCTTCGAGCGCATCGCCGATCCCAAGGGCAAGTCGGGCTACAAGGACGATTGGGATGCGCTCGATCACGTCGAGGTCATCGACAAGCTGAGCGGCGTCATCCACCTGAAGCAGGCTTTCCCGCCCCTGTTCAAGAGCACGCTGCCCCATGGCTCGGGCATGATCATGTGCAAGGCGGCGGTCGAGAAGGCCGGCGGCGCCTTCACCACCGAACCGCCCGCGACCTCCGGCCCCTACAAGATCGGGACCTGGGTGCCGAACCAGAAGCTCACCCTCGTCCGCAACGAGCTGTGGACCGGCGAGCAGCCCTATTTCGACGAGATCCAGCTCACCCCCATCACCGATCTGAAGACCGCCGAAATCGGCTATCAGAGCGGCGATCTCGATGTGACCAAGGTCAGCCTGTCGTCCGTGCCCCAGCTGAAGCAGGCGGCGGGCGCCGACACCACGATCGAAGTCCTGCCCTCGCTCCACTACATGTGGATGGGCCTCAATGTCGAGAACCCGAAGTTCCAGGACATCCGCGTGCGCCGGGCGATCCAGCGCGCGATCAATGTCGACGAGGCGATCCAGGCCGCCTATTTCGGCGAAGGCACCGTTGCCCATGGCGTCGTGCCGCCGCCGCTGCCGGGCTATCGCGCCAAGAACCTGCACGCCTTCGATCCCGCCGAATCGGAGAAGCTGCTGGCCGAGGCCGGAGTGAAGGACCTCACGTTCCGCATCGACCTGCCGGGCGATACCGATCGCATCACCATGGCGCAGGTCATCCAGGCGCAGTTGAAGGCCGTTGGCATCACGGTCGAGCTCAACGTCATGGATCGCGGCGCCTATGAAGATCAGTTCATGGAATCCAAAGGCGACGCCTACAAGAAGACGGAGGCCTATATCGTCGAATTCTCGACCGCGCCCGATGCCTCCTGGGTCACCATGTGGTTCACCTGCGATCAGGTCGGCTCCTGGAACTGGCAGCGCCTGTGCGATCCGGCCTTCGATACGCTGAGCAAGAAGGCGACCTACGAGACCGACGACGCGGTCCGGACCAAGGATTTCGAGAAGCTGCAGGACATGCTGGAAGAAAGCGCCTCCTGCATCTTCCTGACCCATGGCTCCAACTGCATCATGTCGCGTTCCAACCTGAAGAACATCCATTCGGCCAATGGCCAGTGGCTGACCTTCAAGGACGCGATCCGCGTCTGATCGGGTCCATGTCGGACGCGGCCCGGGCCGCGGCCGACATCCCGCGGAAACCATTCCCATGGCTCATGTCGTCCTGATCACCACCGGCGGCACCATCGCCTCCCTGCCGGCGCCGGGGGGCGGTGTCGTCGCCGCCGGCCTTGGCGGGTCCAGCCTTGTCGCCGGGCCGCTGGCGGCGCCGGTCGTTCATGACGATTTCTGCGCCATCGGCAGCTACCAGATGGATCTGGCCCTGGCCTGGCGTCTGGCGCTTCGCGTCAACCAGCATCTGGCGGACCCGGACTGTCTCGGCGCCGTCGTCGCCCATGGCACGGACACGATGGAGGAATCGGTCTTCATGGCCGATCTCCTGCTGGCGGGCGACAAGCCGGTGGTCTTCACCGGCGCCCAGCATCACGCGGGCGAGGTTGGGGGCGATGGGCCGCGCAACCTCGCCGACGCGATCACCCTGGCCGCCTCGCCGGTGGCGCGGGGTCTTGGCGCCCTGCTTCTATTCGACCAGGATGTCCATGCCGCCCGCGATGTCGCCAAGGCTCACACCAGCCGGCTGGACACTTTCACCTCGGGCGATCACGGCAAGCTGGCGACCGTCGATGGCGATACGGTGATTGTGTACCGCAAGCCCCGGCGCCGCCTGCGGCTCGATGCCGCCGCGCCAGTCGACATCCCCCTGCTGCGCATGGCCATGGGCATGAACGGCGACCTTATCCGTTTTCTCGCGGCGGGACCCGCCCCCGCCCTGGTGATCGAGGCGTTCGGCCGGGGCAACCTGCCGCCGGATGCCGGCGCCGCCGTGCGCGAAGCGATCGATGCCGGCAAGACCGTGGTCATCACCAGCCGCTGCCCCGGCGGCCGCGTTGCGCCAACCTATGGCAACGCCGGGGGCGGCACCGACCTTGCCTCGGCCGGCGCCCTGTTCGCGGGGGATCTGGCCGGTAACAAGGTCCGCATTCTCTTGAGCCTGCTGTTCGCCCTGCCCCTGACGGCGGCGGCCCGCCGCGAGCACCTCGCCGCCCTGGCGGACCCCGCCTGACCCCCTCGCGCCCAGGATCCACGGATCACCATCATGATGAATGCCCCCCAAGCCCCCGCTCCCTGCGACCGCAAGGATTTCATGGACGCCATGTCGAATGCCGCGACCGGCGTCGGCATCGTCACCACCGATGGCCCGGCCGGGCGTTTCGGCATCACGGTCAGTTCGATGGCGTCGGTTTCCGCCGATCCGCCGCTGGTACTCGCCTGCATCCGGGCCGGCAGTCCCGTGGCGGCGGCGATCGTGGCCAACGGCTGCCTCGCCCTCAACCTGCTGGACGAGGGCCAGGCCGCCCTCGCCGATTGTTTCGCCGGCCGCCCCGGCCCGGCGCCGGCCTTCGATTTCGATGGCGCCGACTGGTCCCTTGCCGGCGGACCCGCGCCCCTGCTGGAGGGGGCGGTGGCCGCGTTTTCCTGCCGGCTGCACACGGTCCATCAGGCCGGCAGCCATCTGATCGTCATCGGCCTGGTCCTTGCCGCCCGGCACCGGGCGGGCACGCCGCTGCTCCATGTCAACCGGCGCTATGGTATCCCCGCCGACGCGCGTCTGGCGGCCACGGCCGGCTGAGCCTCGGCTGTTGCCCGATCCGCTTGCCGGGGGCATGGTGGCGGCCTGCCTGGGGAGCTTTACCGATGTCCATGGTCAATGCCTTCGACCCGGAAGCCGAAAGCGGCCTTTCATCCGCGGAGAAGGACCTGGTCCGCCGCCGCGAGACGCTGCTCGGCCCCGCCTATCGCCTGTTCTACGAAAAGCCGGTCCATATCGTCCGGGGCGAGGGGGTCTGGCTTTATGATCCCTCGGGCGAGGCCTATCTCGACGTCTACAACAATGTCGCCTCGGTCGGTCACTGCCACCCCAGGGTGGTCGAGGCGTTGAGCCGTCAGGCGGCGACCCTGAACACCCACACCCGCTATCTGCACGAGACCATTCTCGACTACGCCGAGCGGATGCTGGCCCGGGTGCCGGCCGAGCTGGGTCATGTCATGTTCACCTGCACGGGCTCCGAAGCCAACGATCTCGCCCTGCGCGTCGCCCGGGCCTATACCGGCCGGCGCGGCCTGATCGTGACCAGATTGGCCTATCACGGCGTGACCAGCGCCGTCGCCGAAATCTCCCCCTCCCTCGGCGACTATGTCCCGCGCGGCGACCATATCCGCCTGATCCCGGCGCCCGATGCCTATCGCGGCGATGGCGATGTCGGGGCCCGCATGGCGCGGGATGTGCGCGAGGCCGCCGCCGACCTGCGCGCCCATGGCATCGAGCCGGCGGCGCTGCTGGTCGACACGATCTTTTCCTCGGACGGCGTCTTCGCCGATCCGGTGGGCTTCCTGCGCCCGGCGGTCGAGGCGATCCGGGCCGAGGGCGGCCTGTTCATCGCCGACGAGGTCCAGCCGGGCTTCGGCCGCGTCGGACCCGAATTCTGGGGCTTCGCGCGCCACGGCCTGGTGCCCGACATGGTGACCGTGGGCAAGCCCATGGGCAATGGTCACCCCATGGCCGGCGTCTTCATGAAACCCCGCCTGGTCGAGGATTTCGGCCGCAAGGCGCGCTATTTCAACACCTTCGGCGGCAATCCGGTGTCCTGCGCCGTCGGCCTCGCCGTCCTCGACGTGATCGAGGGCGAGGGGCTGGCGGAAAGCGCCCGGGAGGTCGGCGATTACATGCGGGCGGGCCTCCGGGATCTCGCCGGGCGCCATCCGGCGATCGGCGACGTGCGCGGCGCCGGCCTTTTCATCGGCCTCGAACTGGTGGTGGACCCGGCGGGCAAGGCGCCGGCCTCGGCCCTGACGACGCGGGTGGTGAACGGCCTTCGCGAGCGCCGCGTGCTGATCAGCGCGACCGGCCCCGGCGCCAATATCCTGAAGATCAGGCCGCCGCTCGTGTTCAGGCGGGAACACGCGGATATTTTCCTCGACCGCATGGCGGCCGTGCTG
>JAOZVS010000004.1:0-11976 GCA_025869435.1 Zavarzinia sp. | reverse complement strand
AGCGCCCGGGCGACCGGCGAGATCCAGCTGATCTCGCCGAGTTCCGAGCGGGCTTCGTCGGAGCCGACGATGCGGATCGTCTTCTCGATGTCGTCGTCGCCGACATAGGTGACATGGGCGCCGAAGAAGACCCGCGTCTTCACCTTCTGCAGGGCGGGATCGACCACGGTCGAGCCTTCCAGCCGCTTGGTCAGGAAGCGCAGGCGGCGGTCGATCTCGCGCAGGCGCTTCTTGCCGTAGAGATAGTCGCCATTCTCGGAACGGTCGCCATTGCCCGCCGCCCAGGATACGACCTCGACCACCTTCGGTCGCTCCACCCGTGTCAGATGGCGCAGTTCGTCGGCGAGGCGGGCATAGCCTTCGGGCGTGATGTAATTCTTCGGGCCGTCGACCGCGCTCACGGCGATGCCCTTACTCCGCCGCCTGTTCGCGGCTCCAGCCGGCCGCCGGCTGCACCGCGATCTCGCTCGCGGTCCGGCTGATGCGGTTGGCGCCGTCGACATAGACCAGCTTGGCGGCGAAGCCTGGCAGTTCCGCCTCATCGACCTCGACATAGGCGGCGATGATGAGGACGTCGTTCTTCTGCGCCATGCGGGCGGCCGCGCCGTTCAGCGAAATGATGCCCGAGCCCTTCTCGGCCCGGATGACATAGGTCGAGAAGCGGGCGCCGTTGTTCACATTGTAGATGTCGATCTTCTGCAGGGGCAAAAGGCCCGAGGCTTCGAGCAGATCGTCGTCGATGGCGCAGGAGCCTTCGTAATCCAGCTCGCAATGGGTGACGGAGACGCGGTGCAGCTTGGCCTGCAGCATGGTGCGACGCATGGCGCTTTCCTCTGTTCGGGCCCTGCGGCCCCTTGTTCTTGATCCCTGTCCGCCCCCGGGGGAAGGGGGGCGGAATGGCCGCCGTCCTAGCATCCGTCCCGTCCCCGCACAAGCCGCAGTGCGGCAAAGGGCGGAACACAGCCGGCCTTGACGGCGACGGGCGGACATCATACCTGATGCAGCATGGCTATCCGACCCATCCTCATCGCGCCCGATCCGCGCCTGAAACAGAAATCGACCCCGGTGACGGTGTTCGATGCCGAGTTGCAGTGCCTGATCGACGACATGTTCGAGACCATGTATGACGCCCCCGGCATCGGCCTCGCGGCGATCCAGGTCGGCGTGCCCACGCGCCTGCTGGTCATCGACCTCGCGCGCGAGGGGGAGGAGAAGGCGCCCCGCGTCTTCATCAATCCCGAGATCACCTGGTCCTCCACGGACGAGCTGTCGACCTATGAGGAAGGCTGCCTCTCGGTGCCCGAGCAATATGCCGATGTCGAGCGTCCGGCCCGGGTGCGTGTCCGCTTCCACGACGCCAAGGGCGAAAGCCACGAGGAAGAGATGGACGGCCTCGCCGCGACCTGCATCCAGCACGAGATGGATCATCTCGAAGGCGTGCTCTTCGTCGATCACCTGTCGCTCGCCCGGCGCAGCCTGCTGCTGCGCAAGGTGGCGAAGGCCAAGAAACTGGCCAGGGCCAAGGGGTGAGCCTGAAGCTGCGCCTCGCCTTCATGGGCACGCCGGCTTTCGCCGTGCCCACGCTTCAGGCGCTGATCGCGGCGGGGCATGAGGTCGTCGCCGTCTACAGCCAGCCGCCGCGCCCCGCCAACCGGGGCCACAGGCTGACCCCGTCGCCGGTGCATCTGGCGGCGGAGGCGGCGGGCATTCCGGTGCGCACGCCGAGGAGTCTCCGTGATTCCGCCGAACAGGAAGCCTTCGCCGCCCTCGGTCTCGATGCCGCGGTGGTCGTCGCCTATGGCCTGATCCTGCCGGCGCCGGTGCTGTGGGCGCCGCGCCTCGGCTGTTTCAATCTTCATGCCTCGCTGCTGCCACGCTGGCGCGGCGCCGCGCCCATCCAGCGCGCGATCTGGGCCGGGGACGAGGAAACCGGCATCGCCGTCATGGCCATGTCGGAAGGCCTGGACGAAGGCCCGATCGTGCTCGAGGAGCGGGTCGACATCGGCCCCGACGATACCGCCGGCAGCCTGCACGATCGCCTCTCTGTGCTGGGCGGGCCGCTGATGGTCGATGGTCTCGCCCTGGTCGCCTCGGGCCGGATCACGCCCCGGGCGCAGCCGGCGGAAGGCATTACTTACGCGAAGAAGATCGCCAAGGAAGACGCCCGCATCGATTTCGCCGCCAGCGCCGAGGCGGTGGACTGCCAGATCCGCGCCCTCGCGCCCAGCCCGGGCGCCTTCACGGAAATCCTCGGCGAGCGCTGCAAGGTCCTGAAGGCCGAGGTCCTGCCGGAAACCGGTCATGACGCCGTGCCCGGCACCGTGCTGGACGGGCGGCTGACCATCGCCTGCGGCCTCGGCGCGATCCGTCCCCTGGTCGTCCAGCGCGCCGGCAAGGGTCCCGTGTCGGTCGAGGATTTCCTGCGCGGCTTTCCCGTTCCCGCCGGCACGATCGCCGGCTGAGCATCGCCATGCCGCGCTATCGCCTGACGGTCGAATATGACGGCTCGGCCTTCCAGGGCTGGCAGGCGCAGGAGGGCGCGCCGACGGTGCAGGGCACGATCGAGGCGGCGGCGGCCCGGCTGAACGGCGGCATCCGCGCCGTGCTGCACGCCGCCGGCCGCACCGATGCCGGGGTTCACGCCACCGGCCAGGTCGCCCATTTCGATCTGGACAAGGATTATCCGGCCATCGCCGTGCGCGACGCGCTGAATTTCCACATGAAGCCGATGCCGGTCGCGATCACCGAGGTCAGCATCGCCCCGCCCGATTTCCACGCCCGCTTTCACGCCATCGGCCGGCACTACCGCTATCGCATCCTGGCGCGCCGCCCGCCGCCCGCCTATACCGCCGGGCGGGTCTGGCACGTCACCCGCGCCCTCGACATCGAGGCGATGCGGGCGGGCGCGGCGGTGCTGCTCGGCACCCATGATTTCACCAGTTTCCGCGCCACCGAATGCCAGGCGAAATCGCCGGTGAAAACGCTCGACCGGCTCGAGGTCTTCGCCGCCGGCGAGGAAATCCACATCGAGGCCAGCGCCCGCTCCTTCCTGCACAATCAGGTGCGGATCATGGTCGGGACCTTGCGTCTCGCCGGTGAAGGCAAATGGACGCCGGCCGATATCGCCGCCGCGCTCGATGCGCGCAAAAGGGCCGCAGCCGGCCCGACCGCGCCGGCCGAAGGCCTGGTGCTGACCGGCGTCGACTATCCGCCGGCCTGAATTTTCGCTTTCCTGACGCTTTCCTTACACCGCCGGGGCGGAACGGTAGCCGGTCGATCGCCATTTATCCTGTATCGATCACGCAGGAGTAGCCACCGTGAACAAGAAAGCGGTTTCCACCCTTTCCGTCGCCCTCGCGCTCGCCCTCGCCCTGCCGCTGTCGGCACAGGCGCAGCAGCCGGGCGGGCCGGGTCAGCCCATGCCGCAGGATCAGTCCCGGCCGCAGGGCCAGCCTCCGTCCCGCGACAGCGGCCACCAGCAGGGCCAGCGCCCACCCCAGGGCCAGAGCCAGAGCCACGACAATGGCAATCGCCATGGCCAGAGCACCCGCAAACCCGGCGGCAACAGCCGCCATCATGGCGTCACCGTCAATGATGATCACCGCCACCGCGCCCGCGAATGGTTCGATGGTCACCCCGGCTGGTCCAGGCCGCTGCCGCCCGATCTGCATCGCGGCGTCGTGGTCGGCGGGCATCTGCCGCCCGGCCATTACCAGCGCCCGCCGATGGTCATCGTCGACATGCTGCCGCCCCCGCCGGCCGGCCATGCCTATTTCGCGGTCGGGACCGATGTCGTGCTCGCGGTCATCGCCACCGGCATCATCGCCCAGATCGTGCTGAACGCGCCCTGATCCGGGATTTCTGCGCATCGGGGGGAACCGGCGACGCTCGCGGGCATTCCCCCACCAGAACCGATCGTGGAGAGTCCTGAATGCCTTCGCGCAAAGCCAATGCGAAAACGACACTGGCGGTCCTGCTCGCCGGGCTCGGGCTCGCCTTGGCCGGCGCGGCCGAGGGCAAGAACAACGGCAGGGGCAACGGTCACGGTGGCAACGACAGTCATGTCGAAGACAGCCTGGCCCCGGCGATCGCGTCCGTGCTGTTTCCGACTGGCGACCGCCAGGTGATCTCCAATTATTTCCTGCGCAACAGCGGCTATCTCGCGGATCTGCCGCCGGGCATCCGCAAGCAGCTGGTCACCCGGGGCCGCCTGCCGCCGGGCATCGCCAAGAAGATCCTGCCCGCAGGCCTGTCCGGCCAGCTCTCGCCCCTGCCCGCGGGCTATGACCGCATGATCGTCGGCCCTGACGTGCTGCTGGTGCAGATCGCGACCGGCGTCATCGTCGACATCATTCGCGACGTCGTCCGCTGACACCCTGAAGGTTTCAGCGGAACCTGGCTGCGGGCCAGGCATTTATAGATCATCAACCACCCGATGGATGAACGCCATGCGCTTCGCCAAACCTCTTATCGTCGCCGCCCTGGCAGCGGCCCTGGTGGCACCGGCCGCGTCCGCCCTCGCCCGCGGCTGGGACGATGATCACCACGGCGGCGGCTACAGCCGCGACAGGGACGATCATCGCGGCCCCGACTGGCGCGAGGGCGGGCGTCACCACGATGACCGGCGCGACCACGGCCGCCGCGACTGGCACGACGAGCGGACCTACAGCCGGGGCTATGGCAATGGTTACGACCGGGGTTACGACCGGGGCTATGACGATGCCGCCCGTTTCGCCGATCGCGACCGCCAGCGGATGCGCGGCTGGTGGCAGCGCTACCCGAGCTATTACCGGCCGTTGCCCCGGGGCTATTACGATCAGCCGCCCATGCGCGGCGCCTATCTGCCACGCGGCTACTACGAACTGCCGCCGGTGATCGTGCGCGACATGCGGCCGCTGCCTCCGGGCTATGGCTATTACGCGGTCGGCAGCGACATCATCATCGCCGCCGTGGCCACCGGCCTCATCCTCGACGTGATCCTGGGCGGCCGCTAGAGGCGCGAGGCGGGGCGAGCCTTTCTCGTCATCCCGGCGAAAGCCGGGTGATGTGCCGGCGGGGGCGCCCTTCTCGTGCAAAGGCTCCGGCCTTCGCCGGAGCGACGAGGGTGTTTGTGACTCTAGACGCCGCTCGCGCCGGGTGGCTCAGGCCACCCGGTAATAGCCCATCATCCCGGTTTCCTGGTGTTCGATGATGTGGCAGTGGACCATCCAGTCCCCCGGCTCGCCGCCGACGAAGGCGATCTTCAGCCGCTCCTTCGGCTCCAGCAGCACCGTGTCGGCCCAATGGACCGGCACGTCGCGCTTGCTCGATCCGATCACCTTGAAGGTATGGCCGTGCAGATGCATCGGATGGCGGTGCGGCGTGCCGTTGAAGATCTCGACGATATAGCTCGTGCCGCTCTTCATCACAGCCAGCGGCTCGGGCTTGCCGGTCGCCGCCATGCCGGGCCAGGCCCTGGTGTTCAGCGACCAGAACACCCGCTGGGTGGTGCAGATCTCGTCGGCGCCGAACAGTTTCTGGAATTCCGCCACGGCGGGATCGGTCACCCCGGCGCCGAGATCGAGCTCGAGCTTCACCGCGTTGGCGAGATCGGGTTCCGGCAATTCGGCCGGCGGCAGGGCCAGCGGCCGGTCGCGGCCCGCCATCGGCAGGGGCTCGCCCGCGACCTCGAAACGGGCCAGCACCACGGGCGTCGACTGCCAGACATCGTGCAACTCGATCACCGCCTCGGCCTCGTCCGGCGCGATCAGCGCGAGGTCGGCGCGCATGGCTGGGCCGAGCGGCCAGGCGGCGAGCGGAAAGGGTGCGCAGGCATTGCCGTCGGTCGCGATCACCTGCCCCGCCGCCCCGGCGAGATCGAGCAGCGGAATCCGGCTGGCGTCGACATTGATGCAGCGCAGGCGCAGGCGCGCCCCCGGCCGCACCTGATAGGCGGGCGCCAGCTGGCCGTTGGTGGTGCGCAGCCGGCCGAAGGTGCCGGCGCGGGCCGCCGTCTTGTCGGTGGTGATCGTGTCGTAACTTCCATCGTCCTTCACGCGCCAGTCCATCAGGACCAGCAATTCCTCCTGGTCGAACAGGCCTTCCTCGCGCGGGTCCTCGACGATGATCACCCCGGCGAGGCCGTGGCTGAGCGCGGTGATGTCGTCGCAATGCGGGTGGAAGAAGAACAGGCCCGGGTCCGGCGGCGCGAAGGAATAGGTGAAACGGTCGCCCGGCTTCACCGGGTCCTGGGTGATCCAGGGCACGCCGTCCATGGCATGGGGAATGCGGAGGCCATGCCAGTGGATCGAACTATGTTCCTTCAGGCCGTTGCGGAATTCGATGGTTACGGGCTGGCGCCGCTTCACCCGCAGGGCGAGGGGCCAGGTCTCGGCATAGGTCCAGGCCAGGGTCGGGCCGCCGCAGCCCGGCAGCCGGATCGGCCGCTCCTTCGCCTCGAGCACGAAATCGGCGGTGGCGGCCCCGGCGGCGCGGGGCAGGGCGGTGGCGGCGATGGCGGCGGCCCCCGTCGCCAGGAACTGGCGCCTGGTCTGCGACATGGATCATCCTTCCCTGAACGCCAGCGCGGTTTCCGGCAAAGTGGACGCCGGTTTGCCGCTGGAAACCGCGCTACTTCAAGACATCTGAGCAATTTGCCGATTCCATGAATCGGCAAATTGCTCAAGGGCAGGTTACTTGAGATCGACTCGCATTAACAGGTGGTGCGGCGAAAAGGCTCAGACCCTGAAGAAGCGGCGCAGCAGGTCGTGATAGATGCGGGTCAGGCGCTCCAGATCCTCGACCCGGACCTTCTCGTCCGCCTTGTGCATGGTCTCGCCGACGAGGCCGAATTCGATCACCGGGCAATAGCGGGCGATGAAGCGGGCGTCCGAGGTGCCGCCGCTGGTCGACAACTCCGGTTTGGCGCCCACTTCCGCCTCGACCGCCGCGCTGATCATGTCCGACAAAGGCCCCGGCTCGGTCAGGAAGGCCTCGCCCGAGGTGCGGGTGTCCAGCGCATAGGCGATGCCGGTCGCGTCCAGTGTTCGGCGCAGCAGCCCGTCGAGCGAGGCGCCGGTGTGGCGGTCGTTGAAGCGGATGTTGAAGCGCGCCGTCGCCACCCGGGGAATCACATTGGTCGCCGGATTGCCGACATCGACCGTGGTGAATTCGAGGTTGGAGGGTTGGAAATGATCGGTGCCGCCGTCGAGTTGCAGGGCATCGAGGGCATTCATCAGGCGCAGCAGCTTGGGAATGGGATTGTCGGCCAGATGGGGATAGGCGACATGGCCTTCCACCCCGGTCACGGTGATCGTGCCGTTGATCGAGCCGCGCCGGCCGATCTTGACCATTTCGCCCAGGCGATGCGGGTTGGTCGGCTCGCCGACGATGCAGCCGTGCCAGACCTCGCCCCGCGCCGACAGGGTCTCGAGCATCTTCACCGTGCCGTTGACGGCGGGGCCTTCCTCGTCGCCGGTGATCAGCAGCGAGATGGCGCCGCCCCGCGGCACCCTGCCATTGCAGTCGGCGAGGAAGCGGCTGGCGGCGGCGACGAAACAGGCGATCGCCGCCTTCATGTCGGCGGCGCCCCGGCCCAGCAGCCAGCCCTGGTCGAGGGTCGCGGCGAAGGGATCGACGGTCCAGCGGCCGGCATCGCCCACCGGCACCACATCCGTGTGCCCGGCGAAACAGAAATGGGGGCCGGCCCCGCTGCCATCGCCGATCCGCGCGTAGAGATTGTCGATATCGGGCGTGCCGGCGTCGGCGAAAGGTAGCCGCTCGACCGAAAAGCCCAGCCCCTTCAGCACCGCGCCCAGCGTGTCGAGCGCGCCGGCGTCGGCGGGTGTCACGCTGGGGCAGCGGATCAGTTCGATCGCCAGCGGCAGGGCATCGAGGGGCGGCAGCTTCATGGCCGTCAGTCGCGCAACAGCTCGTTGATCGAGGTCTTGGAGCGGGTCTGGGCATCGACCCGCTTCACGATCACGGCGGCGTAGAGGCCGGGTTCGTTCGGGGTCTTGCCCGGGATGGTGCCCGGCACGACGACGGAATAGGCCGGCACCCGGCCCCGGAACACTTCGCCCGTGGCGCGATCGACGATCTTGGTCGAGGCGCCGATATAGACGCCCATGGACAGGACGGCGCCGGTCTCGACCACCACGCCCTCGGCGACTTCCGAACGGGCGCCGATGAAGCAATTGTCCTCGATCACCACGGGGCCGGCCTGCAGCGGCTCGAGGACGCCGCCGATGCCGGCGCCGCCCGAGATGTGGCAATTGGCGCCGATCTGCGCGCAGGAGCCGACGGTCGCCCAGGTGTCGACCATGGTGCCCTTGCCGACATGGGCGCCGACATTGACGAAGCTGGGCATCAGCACGACGCCGGGCGCGATATAGGCGGACTTGCGCACGAAGCAGCCGGGCACGGCGCGGAAACCGGCGGCCTTGAAGCGGTTCTCGCCCCAGCCGTCGAACTTGCTCGGCACCTTGTCGAACCAGGCGCCGGCGGCGCCCGGGCCGCCCGGCACGGCGACCGAATCATTGAGGCGGAAGGACAGCAGCACCGCCTTCTTCAGCCACTGGTTCACGACCCAGCCCGACGCCGTCGGCTCGGCCACCCGGACCTCGCCATTGTCGAGCAGCTCCAGCGCCGCCTCCACCGCCTCGCGCACCGCGCCCGTGGTGGCGGAATTGATCCCGTCCCGCGCGTCCCAGGCGGCTTCGATGATGCTGGCGAGTTCCGTTGCGGCCATGATGCTCCAACTCCAGATCGGAAATTTTCCGGACAATAGGGGCCTGCCGCCCCCTGTCAACAGCTCGCCCCGCAAGGCCCCCGACAGCTTCAGTCGAGGGCGCGCAGGAAGGCCGCCAGATCGTCGGCGACATGGTGAATGTGATCGCCCTGGCCCTCGGCGCCCCAGTCGGTGCCGCCCGGCACCCAGACCGTGGTCATGCCGAGGTCGGCCGCCGGCTTCAGATTGCGCGCCATGTCCTCGACCATGACCGCCCGCCGGGGATCGACCTTCAGGGTCTCGGCCATGGCCCTGTAGGGGCCGATTTCGGGCTTGGGCACATAGCCCGCCGCCACGATGTCGAAAATACCGTCGAAATGGCCGGCGATGCCGAGGCGGGCCAGCACGCGCCGCGCATGGTCGACCGAGCCGTTGGTGAAGATCACCTTCCGGCCCGGCAGGCCGGCCAGCACGGCATCGAGATCGGGCGCGGCGTCGAGCGGCGCGAGATCGATATCATGCACGTAGCCGAGGAATTGATGGGGATCAACGCCGTGATCCTCCATCAGCCCCTTCATGGTCGTGCCATGGCGCTGGAACAGCCGGGTCTTCAGCGCCGAGGCCGCCTCGTCGTCAAGGCCCAGATGCTGGCGGATATAGGCCCGCATCTTCGCTTCGATCTGGTCGAACAACCGGCAGGATGAGGGGTAAAGGGTGTTGTCCAGATCGAACACCCAGGTTTCGGTTGTGTCGCGCAAAGGAAGTGCCATGGAGGGCAGATTGGTCAGGGGCAGGGCGTCTGGCAAGAGCCGTCAACCAATTCTTGACGTTCAGGACCTAGGTTGGGGCAATACCCTGCCGCCAACGGATTGTACCGGCGTGACGATACGCGAGGCCATGAGCGAAAAGACACCCGACCGACGGCCCACCGCCGCGGCAGTTCTCGATCGCCTGGTGGAAAATTATCCCGGTCCCGCCTTCATCGTCGGACAGGGGATCCGGGTGGTCGAAGCCAATGAGGCGGCCCGGCCGCTGGTGCTCGCCCTGCGCGATGGTCACGATACCCTGATCGATCTCATCGAACGCACGCGGCATGGCACCGAGGGCCGGAAGGCCGAGGTGGTGATCGAGCGCCGGCAGTTGTTCGAGGTCTCGGCCCTGCCCTTTGGCGCCGCCGTCCTGGTGATGGCGCGCGACACGACCGAGGAATGCCTGCGCCGCAACCAGTTGACCGATCAGATCGAGCGCCTGTCGGATATCGTCGAATGTCTGCCGGATTTCTCCTTCGAGACCGACGAGGACGGCCGTTTCACCTTCTGCGCGCCGGAGAGGGTGTTCGGCTATGCCGCGAGCGATCTCGTCGGCCGCTTCGCCACGGATATCCTCGATGCCGACTGGCTGGCGGGCCGCAGCGACCCGTTTTCCAGCGACGTGGCGCTGAACGACCGGGAAGTCTGGCTGCTCGCGGCCGAGGGCACCTCGCTGCGCTGCCTGGTTTCGGCGCGGCCGGTGCGCGATGGCATCGGGCGCCGGATCGGCCTGCGCGGCATCGCCCGCGACGTTACCGCGGCGCAGAGCCGCGAGACCGCGCTGATGCAGGCGCTCGACCGCGAACGCCTGCGCGGCGCCGTGATCGACGCGATGCGCGGCGACGGCGGACCCGACCGGGCGATCCGGGTCGCGGCGGAAGCCTCCATGGGCACGCTGCATGGCCAGGGCGCCATCGTCGTGGCGCGTCACGGCAACGAGGGGATGCGTCCCATCCTGACCCTTGGCGCGATCGATGACGACACGGTCGAGAACCTGACCATCGAGGTCGAGCACATGGCCCAGAAGGGCCAGGCGGCCGGCCGCGTCGAAGTGCGGACCCTGGGCGAGCGCACGGCCCTTGTCGCCATCGCCAGTGAAAGCGGTGCCGCGGTCGGCGCCCTTGTCCTGGTGCGCAGCAACCGTCAGCACTGGCACGGCACGCAGGCCGGCATCCTCGGCGCCGTCGCCGATCAGCTTGGCCTTGCCCTCGGGATTCGGGAGCGCGTCGCCCGGCTCGAGGAACAGTCGCGTATCGATGCCCTGACCGGCATCATGAACCGCCGCGCCTTCCAGGAAGATCTTCCGGCGAAGCTGCGCCAGGCCGACCGGCTGAAGCGGTCCGGCGCCCTGCTGCTGATGGATCTCGATGCCTTCAAGCCGCTCAACGATCGCTTCGGCCATGCCGGTGGCGACAAGGCGCTGGCCCTGCTCGGCACCATGTTCCGGGAGCGTCTGAGGGCCGGGGATCTGGTCGCCCGAATTGGCGGCGACGAATTCGCCTTCTGGCTCGACGGGACCGACAGCGCGGGCGCCTTCTCCAAGGCCGGGCATCTGTTCGACATGATGGCCGAGTTCGATCGCCGGCTGGATCTGATCGGGGCCGATCTTGGCTTTTCGCTGGGGATCGCGGTTTACGAGCCTGGCAGTCGCGAAACGGTCGATGCTCTGACCAGACGGGCGGACGCCGCCCTCTACAGGGCCAAGGCGGGTGGTCGGGACCGCGCCGAAATGGCCTTGCCGTCCGGAGTAGGGTGATGCTTAAACGTCTGATGCGTCGATTGCGCGGTGGTCCGGAGGGGCCGCTGAGCTATGAGGAACAGCGAAGGCGCCTTGAAAACGGCACGCCCGACGCGCGCCGCCATCTTGCCGGACAGGGCGATACAAGGCCGGAGATCCTCTACTATCTGGCCGAGGACGAGGATGCCGCCGTCCGCCGCGCGGTGGCGGCCAATCCGGGCACGCCCCATCAGGCCAACCAGCATCTGACCGGCGACGTTTCCGAGGATGTGCGGCGCGAGCTGGCGCGAAAGGTCGCCCGGCTGCTGCCGAACCTGCCCGCGGGCGAACAGGACCGCCTGCGCGAGCGCACGATCGAGCTGATCGAGATCATGGCCCAGGACCAGCTCGCGGCCGTGCGCCGGGTTCTGTCGGAAGAGCTGAAATCGTCGCGCAACGTGCCCAAGCCGATCGTCGAGGCGCTGGCCCGCGATCTCGATCTGATCGTTTCGGCCCCGATCCTCGAATATTCGCCCCTGCTGAGCGACAGCGATCTGCTGGAGATCATCGCCACCTGCCAGGTCGAAGGTGCCATGGCGGCCATCGCCCGGCGCAACCATCTGCCGGACTCCGTGTCCGAGGCGATCGTCGCGACGCTGGATATTCCCGCCGTCGCCGCCCTGCTGGCCAATCCGTCCGCGCGCCTGCGCGAGGATGTGCTCGACCGCATCATCGATTCCGCC
>JAOZVS010000003.1 GCA_025869435.1 Zavarzinia sp. | reverse complement strand
AGTCTTCCTGGGCGTCGAGCATCCGCTCCGAGACATATTCGGGGTGGGTGCCGGTCAGGACGCAATTATAGGGCTTCAGGGCATCCAGCCCCTCGTTGTGCAGATCGTCATCGGTGATGAAATCGCAGTCGTAGCCGCAATGTTCGATCCAGGCGACGATCGAGAGATCGGCCGGGAACTGCCAGGGCGTGCCCATCCAGGAATTGCGGAACTTGGGCCGCATGTTGATGATCGGCCGCTTCCACGAGGTGAAACAGACGCCGGCGCCATCCTCGTAGGAATTATAGGTCGACAGCCCGTATTCCCGGTGCTCGTAGGTCTCGATCTCGACATCGGAAATGATCGGCGGCTGGCCGGTCATCGGCTGCACGATCTGGGCATCGAAGGCCAGGGTCTCGTTGGCATAGGCGAGATAGCTCGCGGTCGGCACCAGGAAGCAGAGTCTGGCCGTCGGCTTCGCCTGACGGACGAAGAAGACGACATATTCCTCGGCGATACCCCGGCCCGGCCCGACGCGCAGGCGGAAGGCATAGACCCCGCTCTTCAGGGTGGCCGGAATCTCGACCGTCCTGGTTACTTCCCAGCCGCAGTCGGTCACCGTGTCCGGGTGGAATTCGATGCCGCCGAATTCATGGGGGGCGAGGCGGAAACAGTCGTTGCGGCCGGTCCAGTTCCAGCCGGTCATGCCGCGCACCGGGTGGTTGACGCCCCGGGTCGGCAGGCGCCAGGGGCCGGTGTCGATCACGTCGTGGCCGATGCCGTCGTCGGTGTAGCCCGCCGCCGTGTCCCAATAGGCCATGAGGCCATCGGCCGGCGGCAGATGGCCGGCCTTGACCGCGTCCATCTCGGCGCGGGTCAGCACCCGTTCGCTGATGAAGGGACGGTCGATCTTGCCGGCATAGAGATCGCTGACGAAATCGCCGCGCAGCGCGTGATTGTCGCGCGCGCCGCCGATCAGGAAGGGCACATCCGGCCGGTTCAGCTGGGCGAAGCGAAAGCGCGTCTGGACATGGGACGAGAAATCATAGGGCGTCGTCGTCCCGATCAGGGAATTGTAACGATTGAGGACGCCTTCCTGATAGATCGTCGCCGCGCCGGTCGCCGCGTCATAGCTGACGCCGACGAGATACCAGACATGGCGGATCAGCGGCATTTCGGCCGTGACATAGTCGACATCCCTGCCGTTGCCGACCCAGAACTCGAGATAGCCGTCGGGGTTGATGCCGAGGGCGAAGCCCTCGTTGGTCAGCGTGTCCCAGCGGCCCATGATGGTCTGGCGCACGCCGTGCTTTGGCATCGACGGCCAGATGAAGGCCATCATCGACAGGGTACCGTCGAGTTTCAGATGCAGCGCCGGATCCTCGACCGTCAGGAAACTGCCGAGCTGGGTGAACTGCTTCTTCACCGCCCAGCGCCCGTTGGCGGGATGGGCGATCTCTTCCTCGACATAGCCGGGGCCGGCTTCGGTGTTGCTGTCGCCGTGGATCAGGCGGACGAGCTGGGCCTCGGCCTCGCTCGCCCCGTCGCAATTGACGTGGATGGCGAGGCGTCCGCCCTGTTTCACCGACAGGCGGTCGGCATATCCGAAGATCTTCTGTTCAGCCATCGTGCTTACCCATCAAATCGTTGATCTTGCGCAGGAAGATCCCGTGGAGACCCGAGGCGGTATCGGGATAATCGGTCTCATCCACATCGGCCGGGCGCTCCCCCGGCCCTGGAATGTCGGTGATGCGGTAACGCCCGTCCGCCGTGAGACGCAGGGCATACTGCTGGCCGACCGGCAGGCTCTTGAAATAGAACAGCAGGCGTCCCAGCGGCTCGCTGCGGTGCTGGGCGTGCGGATCGCGGCGCTGTTCCGCGATCAGATCGGGCGTGATGACACGCTTCAGATAGCGCCGGGTCTTCGCGTCGAAATATTCACGGACGGCCAGTTCGGCGTCGACCGGGACGGGATCGAGGGGCTCGGTCATGGGCGGCGGGCCTCCGGTTGGGGACGGTTGCACGGCATCAGGCCTCCATCAGGTCGTGGACGCGGCGGACGAAGATCGCGTGGTAGCCATCGCCGATCGTGTCGTATTCGCGGTCCTCGACCACGCGGGGCGAGACGCCGCGCTGGCCCGAGAAGGCGATGATCTTGTAGCGGCCGGTCTCGGCATTGCGCTGCAGGGCGTATTTGTCGTCCATGGGCGCGCGGCGGAAATACATCAGCAAGCGCTCGAGCGCGGCGCTGTGCTGGCCCAGCGGCTGGCGGCGGTGTTCCTCGATGATTTCCGGGCAGATCAGGGTCTTCAGGAAATCCCGCTGCATCTTGTCGAAGCGAAGAAAATAGACCTCGTCCTTGTTGTCGCGCTCCGTCGCTTCCTCGGGCAGGGCTTCCCCGCCCTTTTCCGAGCGCATGGAACGCCATTCGCCGCGCTTCTTGTCGCGCCAGGCGTTGAACTGCTTCTTGATCCCGAAATAGCCGTTGTTGGTGAAGAGCACGACCCCGAGCATGATCATCCCGATCAGGAACAGTCGCGCCGGGCCAAGGCCGATCAGCACCTTGTCGAGGAAGATGACGACCAGGGTGCCGAGGATCGCGCCCTCCGCCTTGCCGATGCCGCCGATGGTGACCATGGCAAGGCCAAGCAAGACGGTATCGAAGCTGAAGATCGAGAAGGCGGTGCCGCGATAGAGCGTGGCGTAGAAGCCGCCGATGAAACCGAGCGCGGCCGAGGTCAGCACGAAGATGATGATGCGCGCCCGGCGATAGTCGACGCCGCAGGCTTCGGCGAAGGCTTCGCGCTTTTCGGGCGCCATGCGCAGGACCCGCCCCAGGCGCTTGCCGTTGATGAAGCGGAACAGGAACAGCGTCGCGAGCAGCAGCCCGAAGGCGGAGTAATAGGACAGCAGCGATTGCGCCACCGGCGACCAGCTGTCGGGGATGAAACTGTCGGCGCCGTAAAGCCCGCCCGAAGCCGAACCGAAAGCCTTCGTCGTCGTGAAGAACACGCGGCAAAGCTCGTTGAGGCCAAGGGTCAGCAGCGCGTAATAGAAGCCGTCGAGCCGCAGCGCCGGTATGGCGATGACCCCGCCCATGACAAGGCCGATGAAGGCGCCGCCGACCGGCAGCGTGTACCAGGGCAGGCCCCATTGCATCGACAGATAGGTCGTGACGAAAGCCGCCACCCCGACGACGGCGTAACTCGCCAGGGTGAAGATGCTGGCGGTGCCGAGGATCAGCGTCCAGCAGACATTGATCGCGGCGAAGACGCCGAAGATCGTGCCCGCCGAGAGCAGCGTATTATACATGGAGGCCGGAAAGACGAAGGGCCCGATGGCGAGCAGCGCCAGGCAGACCGCCCAGTAGATCGGCCGCCGATCCTGGATCTTCTTCTCGGCCTTCAGGGTCTTGCGATTGTAGAGGCCTCGGATCTGCAGGACATTGCGCCGTGTCGGCCACCAGCGCCAGCGGCGCCACAGCCGGCGGCCATGGTTCGACCAGATCACATAGTGCTTCAGCCGGCCGACCTTGTAGGTCTTGGCCTTGTAGGCGGTATTGGCGCGCCAGACATCACCGGCATCGGGTTGCGCGACCGAGGTGAGTTCGGGATTGCCCTGATCGGCGCCCCAGGGCTCGAGCGGATTGTGCCAGGTGATCGGCTGGAGTTTTCCGGGCTGCGTTTCGGTCATTGTTCACGAGCCTTGTCCAGAAGTCCCGAGATGCCGTGCGGGCGCACGATCAGGATCATGATGATGACGAGGAACTGGGTGATCAGGACATATTGCCCGCCAAGGAAACGGGAGGTCGCCGCTTCGGTCAGGCCCAGCATCATGGCGGCGATCACCGCCCCCTGGACGGAGCCGAGCCCGCCGCAGAGCGCGATGCTGACGCCCTTGATGAGCGGCGTCAGGCCGCTGAAGGGCGCGATGTAATAGGTCTGCGACAGAAGGACCGAGGCGAGGCCCGCCATCGCCCCGGTCAGGGCCATGACGTAGATGCCGGTGGAGCGGATGCCGATGCCGACGATGGAGGCGGCATGGGGGTTCATCATCATGGCCCGGATTTCAAGGCCGCGCCGGCTGCCCTTCATCCAGATGACGACGACACCGAGCATCAGGGCCGAGCACAGGACGATGCCGATCTTGTCCGAAGTGAGGGCCATGCCCGCGACATCGACCTGCCAGGAACCGAACAGTTCCGGCAGCGACTTGGCGCGTGGGCCGAACTGCATCAGCAGGGCCTGGGAGCCGATCAGGCTGATCGCCAGGGTGCCGATCATGCCGCGCGTCGTGAAATTCGGCTTGTCATGCAGCGGAATGAAGACGACGAGGCAGATGATGACGCCGCCGACCGCGCCGCCGAGGATGCCCGCCGCGGCGATCAGCGGCGGCCATTCGGACAGATGCTGCGCCGTGAGCCAGGCCCAGTAGCCCGCGAAGGAAAAGACGAAGCCATAACCGAGATTGATCAGGCCGAGGCTGGACCAGGTGATCGAGACGGCGACCGCGATCAGGCCGTAGATCGCGGCGACGATGATGGCATTGCTGAGGATCTGGGCGATTTCCATGGGACCTGTTCCGTTCAGCCGATGCCGAGCGTGGTCGAAGCCTCGCCCTTCAGTTTGCCGGCGTGCATGCCGATCACCCGGTCCACCCGGCCTTCCAGCAGGGCGACATTCTGTTCGGCGATGAACATGGCGCTGTCCTCGAGGTCGATCGCGAGCAGCGCCTCCATCACGCTCTGCCCCAGCTTGGGCGCGAGGCCGAGGGACGGCTCGTCGACGAGATAGAGCTTGGCGTCGGTCATCAGGCCGCGCCCGATCGAGACCATGCGGCGCTCGCCACCCGAAAGCCGGCCGACCGGCGTCTTCATCAGCTTGCGCAGGGGCTCGAACAGATCGAGCACCCTCTCCTTGCGGGTCTTGCGGTCGCGCCAGGCTTCCCTGGTGAAGGCGCCGGAATCGAGATGTTCCTCGACCGTGAGGCCGGTGAAGATTTCATCGCCCTGGGGCATGATGGCGAGGCCCTTGCGCACGATCTGATGGGTGTAACGCCCGGCGCCCTGGCTGCGGGTGCGCCCGATCTGTTCGCCGTTCAGCAGGATCGAGCCGCGCTGCCAGCCGGTCAGCCCGGCGATGGCATAGATCAGCGTGGTCTTGCCGTGGCCGTTCAGGCCGACGATGCCGAGCCTCTCGCCCGGCCAGATCACGAGATCGAGATCGTGGATGACCCGCAGCGGCCCGTATCCGGCGGACAGCCCGTCGATTTTCAGAACTTCAGTCATTCCATTCCCCTGCGCTTGGGCTCAATGCGCCTCGAAATAGGCGGCACGGACGGCGGGGCTCCTGATGACATCGGCGAGTTCGCCCGCGGCGATGACCTCGCCGGCATCCATCACGATCACGCGATCGGCGATCGAGGCGAGCAGCTCGATGCGGTGCTCGACGATGAGCACGGCGACATTCATCTCCTTCGACAACATGCGCAGGATCTGGTCGATCTCGTCGATCTCGGCATTGATCAGGCCCGCCGCCGGCTCGTCCATCAGAAGGACATTCGGCCGGCGCATCAAAAGATTGGCCATCAGGAGCTTGCGCCGCTCGAAGGTCTTGAGCTGGGCATTCGCCTTCTCGTATGGCGCGGTGAAGTGAACGAGGTTGGCGCCATATTCGGCGTCGAAGCGGGTCAGATAGGGCTTGTAGGCCTGACGGGCCGCCTTGAAGGTCTCGCCCACCGACAGATCCTCGCAGACGATCGGCGTCTGATAGGTCCGGCCGATGCCGAGCCGCGCCCGCTCGAACAGTTTCAGCGGCGTGATATCGCGGCCCTTGTAGGTTACGCGCCCGGTCTTCGGCTGGTAACGGCCCGACAGGATTTCGAGAAGACTGGTCTTCCCCGCCCCGTTCGGGCCGATGATGCCCAGCACTTCGCCCGCGCGCAGTTGAAAGCCGATGTTCCTGAGGACCTCTCGCCCGCCGAGGTCGAGCGAGAGGTTGTCACAGGAAAAGATCGGCGCGTCGCTCGATCCCGCCATCGCGGCTCAGCTCCACCACGGGGCGGCGACGAGCTTCGATTCCGCGATCTCGTTCGGCCAGATGATCTTGTGCGCGCCGCCCTGAACCTGGACGAAGAGCTGGGACATGCCCTTTTCGAGGTCGGCCGACTGATTGCCGAAACCGTTGTCGGGGAAGTGACGCGCTTCCTGCAGGTCGTTCTTCATGTCGATCAGGCCGCAGACCCCGCGATAGGGATTGTTGCGGATCCAGGCGACATTGCCGGCGAAATCTTCCGGCTTGCCGGTCGCTTCCCAGGCGAGCTTCAGGTAGTGGATGATGTCGTAACCATTGCCGGTATAGACGAGGCCCATGTTCCCCTCGAACTCGGGGAAGCGTTCGACGTATTTCTTGCGGAAGCCCTGGCCGCGCTCGTCGCCGTAAACGCCAAGGGTGGTCGCCCAGCAGAAGCCCTCGGTCGACTTGCCGCCGAGTTCGAGGAATTCCGGCTGCGATGGGCCATACTGCAGATAGACCAGCGAATTCTCGACCGGATTGGCGCGGAACTGCTTGCAGAAGGCGGCATATTCGGCGGCGACCCAATGGTCGATCATGATCGCGCCGGCGTCGACTTCCTTGAGCTGCTGGATGACCGGACCCCAGTCGTTCACCGGATACTGGATGTCGGTGACGGCGGCCAGTTCGAAGTCGAACTTCGGAATGGACTCGCGCGCGGCCTTCAGGATGGTCTGGCAGTAACCGACCTGTTCCGCGACGATATGGATCTTGCGGTTCTTCGGCTTCCAGACCCCGGTTTCCTCCATGGCCTTCAGCCACAGGGGATAGGTCCAGCCGTAATTCACCTCGGCCGGGCAGGTCTGCAGCACATGGCTGTATTTGACCGGATCGGCCCGGAAAGCCTCGGTCGGCAGGCGCTGGGC
Organism: Zavarzinia sp.; assembly: GCA_025869435.1. Taxonomy (GTDB): domain Bacteria; phylum Pseudomonadota; class Alphaproteobacteria; order Zavarziniales; family Zavarziniaceae; genus Zavarzinia. Next base: position 16,165 of record JAOZVS010000003.1, on the reverse strand, counting down.
GTTGCCGTTCAGATAGGGACATTTGTATTTGGTCGATTCATCCATCGCCGCGATCGGGGCGAAGACGAAGGAGTTCGAGATCGCGTGGACCTTCTTGTCGATGCAGGCGGCGATCGCCTGACGGCAGCTCTCGGGCGAGAGCTTGTCGACGTCGGGCACGAACAACTCGATCTCGCGCCCCAGCACGCCGCCGGCCGCGTTGATTTCCTCGACCGCGAGCCTGGTGCCGTTCAGATGGTCGGTGTCATCGGCGACGCCGTAAGGGGTCGAGAGTGACGACGGCACCCCGACCAGGATCTTGTCGCTCATGCCCCGCGCGATATAGGGCGCGGCGAATGTCATCGCGACACCGCCCAGACCGACCTTGAGGGCCGATCGCCGGGTCATCGAACGCTTTTGGCCGGCCTTGCCCCTCTGGCCCCCAACTGTATTCGTCATAGCGATTCATCTCCGTGATGGTCGGTCAATCTGGATATTATCGATATGTCTAGTAACGACGTTTTGGGCGACACCCCATCCCGCCTGCCCTGTCTGGATCAAGGCTAAGAAGCAAATAACGTAACTGTCAATAAATTATATATACCCCGATTAAATTTTTATGCTTCCATCATATCGAAAGTTCTAGACGACCCGAGGATAACCCTCTCATGCCTTTCCCCACGAGTACCGGCGGTTCCATCCCCTCGCATGGCGGCGGCGGCGTCTGTCGTTGCCATGGCGGCGGGTCCGCTATAGATGGATGCATGTGATGAAAATAGCGGCAGTTGCCCCGGCCGAAGCGAAGGGGCCCTCGAGGAATCATGAGCCTTCCCTTGTCCAAGCTGGATGAGCCCGCATCGGCCTTCCCCCGGATGACCATCCTGATCGCGGACGATCATTGGGTGGTGCGGGAGTCCCTGCGCCAGGTGGCGCGCAGCCTCGGCGCGGATGACGATATCGAGGAGGCTTCGAGCTTCGATGAAGCCCTGAGCGCGCTCGAGCGCAATCCGACGATCAGCCTCGTCATCATCGACCTCGTCATGCCGGGGTTCCGCGATTTCGAGGGACTGCAGGTGTTGCGTAGCCGCTTTCCGGCGGTCCCCGTGGTCGTCATCTCCGTCCACGAGGATCCCGAGCATGTGCTGGAGGCGATCCGCCACGGTGTCGTCGGCTATATTCCGAAGTCTTACGGCCCGTCGGAAATCAGGCTGGCCCTGAGCCGGGTGATGGCGGGCGAGGTCGCCTTTCCGCGCGACATCCTGACCCGCGCCCTCGGCACGGCGCCAGGCGGGGAGCGCCGGCCGGCGGCCCGTGACGTCGCCCCCGCCCCGCGCGACGAGCGCGGCGACATTCAATCCGCCCTCGCCCATCTGACCCGGCGCGAAACCGAGGTTCTCGCCGCCCTCGGCCAGGGCGTGTCCCTACAGGCGATCTCGGCCGAACTCGACATCAGCCGTCAGACCGTGCGCGTGCACCTTGGCAATGCGATGAAGAAACTGAATATCGCCACGCGGGAGGCGGCGATCCGCTTCGCCGTCGAGAACACCGCCCCCCTGAGACGCGCGCTCGAAATCGACAAGACGTCGGGGGGCGACTGACCATGCCCGCCGCCGGTGACGCCGATGCAACCGGTGACGGTACACAGGGCAGCCGGGCACGGGCCTTCGAGGCGCTGGGCCACGGCCTCGCGGTCTGGTCCGGCGATCTGAAGCTGGTCACCTTCAACGCCGCCTTCGCGCGGCGTTTCGCGGGCCTCGCGGGCGGGCTTGCCCCGGGCCTGTCCCAGCGGGCCCTGATCGAGGCGATCGAGGGCTCGAGCCAACTCGTTCATTCCGTCCCGCCCGAGGCCGACCCCGGCGGGCCGCCGCGCCTCGGCCCTCTCGACGGCCTGACGCTGATCTTCACCGACAGTCAGGTCCTGCGCGTGGAATGCCGCGCGATAGCGGGCGGCGAGGTCAGCAGCCTCTTCATCGACATCACCGAATACTGGCGCATCCAGCGCGCCCTCGAGCGCTCGCGCGATACCGCCGCGGCGGCGGATCAGAGCAAGTCGCGTTTTCTGCGGGCCGCCAATCATGATCTGCGCCAGCCGCTGGCCTCGCTCAAGATCCTGATCTATTCCTGCCTCTCCGCCACCTCGGAACAGGAACGCATCGAAGCCCTTCACGCGATGGATGTTTCCGCCTCGATCATGGAGGATCTGCTCGGCGCGCTGCTCAACATCGGCCAGCTCGATGCCGGCAAGGTGGCGGCGCGCATTCAGACCTTTCAGGTCGCGACCGTGCTCGACCGGCTGCGAATCCAGTTCGCTCATCTGGCCCGGGAAAAGGGCATCGATCTGCGCATCCTGCCGTCGAAACACGCGATCGAGAGCGACCGCGCCCTGCTCGAACGGGTCCTGTCCAATTTCGTCGGCAATGCCATTCGCTATACCGATATCGGCCGCGTGCTGGTGGGCTGCCGGCGCCATGGCAAGACCCTGCGGATCGAGGTTCACGACACCGGCTGCGGCATCGCCCCCGCGCATCGGGAAAAGATCTTCGAGGAATTCTTTCGCGTCGGCGGGCAGCAATCGGGCCGGCACAGCCTTGGCCTCGGCCTCAACATCGCGCGGCGGCTGGCCGATGTGCTGGGCCATCGGATCACGCTGGAATCGACCCCGGGCAAGGGATCGATGTTCGCCCTCGACGTGCCGCTGGGCGATGTCTGGCGTTCCAACGTCGGCGAGCCCGAGATCAACGAGAAGATCGGCGGGGAATTCACCGGCTTGTGCTGCCTCGTCCTCGAGGATGACCATCACCTGCGCGATGCGCTGATGACGCTGCTTCGGCGCTGGGGCATCAATGTCGAGATTTTCGATGCCTTCGACGACATTCCGGCGGCGCTCAAGGCGCTCGAACGGACACCCGATATCATCATCACCGACTACCGGCTGCGCGGCGGCGTGCATGGAACCGAGATCGTCCATCAGATCAACGATCTTCTGGAGCTGCCCTGTCCCGCGATCGTGGTCACCGCCGACACCAGCCCCGATCTGATCGCCGACATCCGGCGCCAGGGCTTTCCGGTGATGATCAAGCCGGTCAGCCCGCCGGGCCTGCGGGTGATCATGCACAACGTGCTGTTCGAGCCCGAGCTCGTGCCTGAACTCTCGTAAAGCCACGGGTCACGGAAGGGGCGCCATGAGCGATGACTTCATCCCCATCGGTGGCATGGTCCCGCTGACCGGCGCCTCGCCCGGCGACGGGCGGGAATTCCGCAATGGCATCATCCTCGCCTGCGAGGAAATCAACCGGCGGGGCGGCATCCTGGGCCGCCTTCTGAAACCCAGCTTCGCCGATACCGGCACCCAGACCGCCGAGGAAACCGTTCGCGCCGCCCGCCGCTTGCTCGCCGAGGGCGTCCACGCGATCATCGCGGGCTACAACATCGGCTCGCAGAATTCGGAATATGAGGCGATCGCCGACGCGGGCATCATCTATATCCACAACAACACCCTGCTGCAGCATCACGACACGGTGATGAGCGATCCCGTGCGTTACTTCGGCTGTTTCATGTCGGACCCGGCCGAATACTGGTATGGCCAGGGTTTCATCAAGTTCCTGTCCTGGCTGCGCGATTCCGGGCAATGGCGACCGGACAACAACCGGATCGCCATCGTGTCGGGGCCCAAGCCCTACAGTATCGTGATCGCCAACGCGATGGCGCAGGCGGCCGAGCAATTCGGCTGGCGGCCGGTGTTTCCGCCGCGCATCCTGCGCCGCATCCCCGGGGACTGGCGCCCGCTGCTGGACGAGATCCGGGCGCACGAGCCCGCGGTCATGGCCCTGACCCATTTCTTCGCCGGGGACCTCGCCCGCTTTCATCTGCAGTTCATGGAACAGCCGCTGCCGTCGCTGCTCTATCTCCAGTATGGCGCGCTGCACCGGTCCTTCTCGGAACTCGTCGGGGACAAGGGGCGCGGCGCCATCGTCGGCACGGTGATCGGCCTGCCGCGCGATGAAATCGGTTGGCGCTTCTTCAACACCTACAAGCAGCGCTTCGGTCCCGAGGCAACGCCCGAGATCGGCTGCCAGACCTATAATTCGCTGCATCACTACGCGATCGCGGCGGCGGTCGCCGGCGGCACGGCGGGGCCGGGCGGGGCGGAGCAGAACCGCCGCCTCGCCGGCATTCTTCTGGACCTGCCCTATCGCAGCGTCTCCGGCACCATCCGCTATCATCCGCTCTGGCAGGCGGCGGTGCCCTACCCGGACGCCACCAACGACCCATCCCTCGGCTTGCCGCATCTGTTCTACCAGCTGCGGGATGCCGAGCGTCCGCCGGCCCTGATCGCGCCCGAGCCCTTCGCCGACGCGGCCTTCGAAGCCCCGCCCTGGCTGACGCCGACCTGACGTCCACTTCGACGACGGGCGTCGAAGACGCAAGCGTGCGCCGCTCGCGCCTTCCCCCCGGGTGATCAGAAATGAAACTCGGCGACGAACTGGGGCACGCTGGCTTCGGTGCCGAAGGTCGTGATCTCGGGATCATTGCCGTATTTGTTGCGCCACCATTGATAGCCGAGCCCGATCTGCAACGCGTCCGGTGCCCCGATCAGAGTGCCGATATCGAACATGAGGGCCGACTCCAGCAGGATTTCATAGACGGTGTCGTTGCCGAAACCGTCCGTTCCCTTCGGGCCGACGATATTCATATAGCCCTTGAACTTCACCGGCACGCCGATGTCGACCGGCACCGGAAGACCCCAGGCGGTCTCGATGCGCCAGGTCGGATCGAAATCGACCGGCGTGTTCACGATGCCGTTGTAATTATGCTCGGTGCCCAGCAGCAGGCCGATGGACAGAAAGCCGGGGACATCGAAATCGATCGTCGGGCCGACGACGAATTTTCGCACCCGGCCGTGGAAGACATCGTCGTCATAGGAGATGTCGCCACCGATCGTGAGGCCGATATCCCGGATCGGGCCGCCATAGGCCGCGCCGAAGATCTTGGCCGAGCTGAGCTTTTCGCGCAGCACGGCATAGATTTCGGTCGCCGGGCCATTGCCGTCGTCCGCCGCTTCCTCGTCCTCGTCGACGCCCTTCAGGATGTCGATGCCGATGAAGGTCTGGCCATAGGTCCAGCCATGGACATGCTGCAGCTGGATGATCGCCTTAGTGATGTCATTCGGATTGGCGGGTTCGCGATGGTCGACGCCATAGCGGATGCCGGCGGACGTATCGCTCCACTGGATGATATCCGCCCGCGCCGCCGATGCGCCGCCGAAGGTCCATGCCGCCGCCAGGATCGCGCTCCCGAATACAGCCCTCTTTACCCCTGTCATCCCCGTTACTCCTCGTTACATGGACAAGCCTCGCCTGCCGGCGGGCACGGCGCCCGCCGGTCGGACCCTGGTGGAGAGGCCAGCGCCCCCGTCGTCAGACGAGGACGTTCGGCCCGCTCATGAAGACGTGAATTTCCTGGAAGCGCGTATCCCGCACCCGCCAGATATTGGTATTGTAGAGATGCGTGGCGTTGCCATCTGCCGTGGTGACGACGCCTTCGAAACTCGCGGCGACCCGGCCGGTCGCCGGATCGGCGCAAAGCTGGAAATTGCGATGCACGATCGTCTCGAAGGCCGCGAAGTAATCCCGCAGCATTCGCCGGATCGCCGGCTTGCCGGCATGGCAGACGAAATCGGTCTGCACCGTGAACAGGGCCTCGTCGTGCAGGCACGACAGCACGCCTTCGATATCCTTGGCATCGACGGCGGCGAAGTAACGCCGGATGGCGAGGTCCTCGAGCGCGGCGGCGTCGAGCGGGCTTTCATAACGCATCAGACGACCTCCACCGGCCGGCTGGCATGGATCACGGCGCCGACGATCAAGCCGTCCCGGAAGCGGAAATGCCCGGCGCATTCCTGGCGCATGACCGTGCCGCCCCGGACGCTGACCCGGGTGAACTGGCTGCATACCGCCGCCGCCTTCGTGTCGACGACATGGCTGAAGTCGCCGTGGCAACTGTGATGATGAACATCGCGAAAGGCACGGATCCAGGCTTCGGGCGGGACCGCCACCGTGCCGCCGGTCGCATCCAGCAGCAGCGCGCGGGGCGCGAAACCGCCGGCCGCCGCCGGATCGCCGGCATCGAGCCCGTCGATCAGAAACCGCTCGACGGTAGCGATCAGGGCACGGCGCTCGCCCCGGCTCTCCGTCCGTGATGTCATCGGTTCCATCGTGCCCCCTTTGCCGGCCCAGTTCGATCCGGCATCAGGCTGTCACCCGCCGCGACCGGGCAAAAGCATGTCCCCCCGATCTAAACCATCGGCCTAATCCCCCGGCCCGGCTACCCGAGGCCGGAAACGCCCCTTAATCTCGATACGGTGTTGGGTATCTTCGGGGAGTATCGGCCATGGCCAAATCTGGCGAATACGGGCAGTCGAGCAGACTATGGAATGAGGATCTGGCGCCGACGGACGAACGTGTCCGCACCTGGCGCTGGTATCACTTCGCCGCGCTCTGGATCGGCATGGTCATCAGCGTGCCGGTCTATATGCTGGCCAGCGGGCTGATCGAGCAGGGCATGACGCCCCTGCAGGCGGTGTTCACCATCTTCGCCGGCAATCTGGTCATCCTCGTGCCCATGGTCCTGATCGGTCACGCCGGCGCCCGCCACGGCATTCCCTATGCGGTGCTGGCCCGGGCCAGCTTCGGCACGAGGGGCGCGCAGCTGCCCGCCCTCGCCCGGGCCATCGTCGCCTGCGGCTGGTACGGCATCCAGACCTGGATCGGCGGCAGCGCCCTTCTCACCCTGCTGGGCGTGATGGCCGGGCAATCGCTGGTCGGCCCCCAGGTGCCCGGTCTTGGCATCGGCATCGGGCAATTGCTGGCGTTCCTCGCCTTCTGGGGCATCCAGTTCCTGTTCATCAACAAGAACCTGGACAACATCCGCAAGCTGGAGACCTGGACTGCGCCCTTGAAGATCGTCGTCTGCGCCCTCATGGTCTGGTGGGCGCTGGACGCGACCGACGGCCTCGGCGACATCTTCAAGGGCAAGGCGGAAACGGCGTCCGCGCCGTCCTTCGCGGCGATCTTCTGGCCGTCCTTCACCGCCATGGCCGGCTTCTGGTCCACGCTCTGTCTCAACATCCCGGACTTCACCCGTTTCGCGAAGACGCAGCGGGACCAGGTGCTGGGCCAGGCCGTGGGCCTGCCGGGGCCGATGGCCCTGCTCGGCCTCGTCGCCGTGATCACCACCTCGGCCACCGTCATCGTCTATGGCGAGGCGATCTGGGACCCGGTCCAGCTTTCCGGCAAGATCGGCGGCATCGTCGTGCTGATCGGCCTCCTCATCATCTCGCTCGACACGGTGTCGTGCAATCTGGCGGCCAATCTGGTCGGGCCGGCCTATGATTTCTCCGCGCTCTGGCCCAGCCGGATCAGCTACCGGATCGGCGGCTATATCACCGCGGCGATCGCCATCGTTTCCATGCCGTGGGAGCTGCTGGCGGGCACCAATGGCTACATCTTCGTCTGGCTGGTCGGCTATGGCGCGCTGCTCGGCCCCATCGTCGGCATCATGATCGCCGACTACTGGATCATCCGCCGGTCCCGGCTCGACGTCGCCGACCTCTACCGCGAGGACGGCGCCTACAGCTATCGGAAGGGCTGGAATCCTGTTGCCCTCGTCGCCTTCGCGATCAGCGTGCTGCCCAATATCCCAGGCTTCCTTCATGCCGCCTTCCCCAACGCCTTTGGCGATGTCGGGGCGTTCTGGACCGGGATCTACGGCTATGCCTGGTTCGTCGGGGCCGGGCTGGCGGTCGTCTCCTACACGGCCCTCACCCTCGCGGGTGCCCGGCGCCCTGCCGCCGCCGCCGTCAACGGCTGAACGGATACGGGACGGAGCGGATCTCATGAGCGTGAATATTCCCCTGATCGACATCTCGGCCTATCCGGCCGGGGGCGAGGCGGCCATCGCCGCCCTCGCCCGGACGGTGGACCGGGCCTGCACCGATATCGGCTTCCTGCTGGTCAGCGGCCATGGCGTGCCGGACAGGCTGATCGACGATATCCGGCGGGTTTCGCGGCGGTTCTTCGCGGGCGCCGAGACGGCGAAGCTCGCCTATCGGATGCCGGCCGACCGCTACCGCGGCTATGTCGCGATGGAAAGCGAGGCCCTGGCCAACAGCCTGGACGAGCCGACCCCGCCGGACATCAAGGAATCCTTCAACATCGGGCCGCTCGAAGGGCCGATGGACGCCTACCGCCGGGCCGCGACCCCGGCCCGTTTCTTCGCCGAGAACCTGTGGCCCGAGGACGAGGAATTCCGCGCGGTCTGGAGCGCCTATTACCGGGCGATGGAAGAGCTGTCGTTTCGCCTGATGCGGATCTTCGCCCTGGCCCTTGGCATGGCGGAGAACTTCTTCGACGACAGGATCGACCGTCACATCACCAATTTCACCGTGCTGCACTATCCGGCGCAGAAGCACCCGCCGAAGCCCGGCCAGCTGCGCGCCGGCGCCCATACCGACTATGGCAGCCTGACCATCGTGAAGCCGGACGATACGCCGGGCGGCCTGCAGGTGCTCGACAAGACGGGCCGCTGGATCGACGTGCCGCATGTGCCCGAGGCTTTCGTCGTCAACCTGGGCGACCTGATGGCCGACTGGACCAATGATCGCTGGGTCTCGACCATGCACCGGGTGGTGAATCCGCCGGCCGACAGCCCGGTCTCCACCGGGCGCATCTCCATGGCCTTCTTCCACCAGCCGAATTATGATGCGGTGATCGAATGCCTGCCGACCTGCACCGACCCGGATCGTCCGCCGCGTCACAAGGCCACCACGTCGGGTGAACACGTATGGATGAAGATCACCAAGCATCGGGACACGGAGCCGGGCAGCGCCGCCTGAGGGCGAGGTTGCCCATTCCCGACCATATCCTGTCGCAGTCGACCGAAACCTTGGACGTTCCTTCCCGATCGACCGACAGCAGCGATGTCTTCCGTCTGGTCGCGATGAGCACGAACGACGGCATCTGGGACTGGGACCTGCTGACGGGCCATGTCCATTATTCGCCGCGCTGGCTGCATTTCGTCGGCGCGGCGGAAGGCGAATTGCCGAACAATATCGGCGCCTTCGCCTCGCGGCTTCACCCCGACGACGTCGAGAAGGTGAACCGCGCGCTGAACGATTATCTGACCGAGGCCGTCTCGGATTACAGCGTCGAATTCCGCCTGAAGCACCGGGACGGCACCTGGCGCTGGATCAAGTCGCGGGGCGCCGCGATGCGCGACGCCGAAGGCACCGCCTACCGCCTGGTCGGCACCCATACCGAGATCACCGAACAGGTCGAGATGGCCGAGCGGCTGGAGCGCATGGTCGAGGAACGGACCGTCGACCTGCGCGCGGCCCGTGACAAGGCCGAGCTGGCGGCGGCCGCGACGACGAAATTCCTCGCCGCGACCAGCCATGACGTGCGCCAGCCGATGCAGGCGATGGCGCTGCTGCTGCCGTCGCTCCGGCGCGAGATCAGCAGCGAGATCGGTCGCCGCACGGTCGACGCGCTCGACCGCTCGCTGGCCGCCAGCATGGATCTTTTCGAATCCCTGCTCGAATACAGCCGCCTCGATGCCGGCGCCATGCGCCCGATGAACGGCCCGGTGCATCTGGGCGACCTGATGGCAGACGTGGTCGAGAGTTTCCTGCCCGAGGCACGGCGGCGGCGCGTCGCCCTGAAGCTCGTGCCCGCCAATGTCGTCATCCGCTCGGATCATCGGCTGCTGGCGCGCATCCTGCGGAATTACGTCTCGAACGCCCTGAAATACACCGACCGGGGCAGCGTGCTGGTGGGTTGCCGGCGCCTGCAGGATGGCATCCGCCTCGAGGTCTGGGATACCGGCTGCGGCATCGGCGAACAGGAGCAACGCCAGGTGTTCTGGGAATTCGTCCAGATCAGGGACCGGCGCGAGGGGGTGACGGGGCTTGGCCTCGGTCTCGCGATCGTCGAGCGTCTGGCCCGGCTGCTGGGCCACCGCGTCGCCGTGCAGTCCCGCCCGGGCAAGGGTTCGGTCTTTTCCGTCACCATCCGCTCGGCCGTCGTACCGGAACATCGCCCCGCCCCGCGCGCGCCGGAGCCGGGCCGCCTGCGCGATGGCCCCTGTCTCATCGCCCTTCTCGAGGACAACCGCGAGATCGCCTCGGCCCTCGCCGATCTGATGCGCGACTGGGGCTGCGAGGTGATCCACGCCGCCTCGACCGACGACATCGTCGCCCTTCTCGGTGGACGGGCTCCCGATCTCGTCGTCGCCGACTGGCACCTGGGCGCGACCGACAGCGGCTTTCACGCCTTCGACCGGCTGGAGGGCCTGGCGGGGCAACCGCTTCCGGGGATCATCCTGACCGGGGATTACGACCTCGCCCGGCTGAAGGCGGTCAATGCCGCGCGGCGCAAGGTCCTGCACAAGCCGGTGGCGCCCCTCGTGTTACACGCGGTGCTGCGCGGCGCGCTGGCGGGGGCTGGAAACGCCCCCGGCTGATCAGCCGAGGCTCCAGTCCGCCGCCTTCAGGCGCTCGACCTCGCGCAGCAGCTGCACCCGGTTGTGCACGCCGAGTTCCCGCATCACCAGGGACAGATGGGCCTTGACCGTGCCCTCGCCCATGCCGAGGCGGAAGGCGATTTCCTTGTTGGCGTGACCTTCCGCCGCGAGGCGGAGCACATCCGCCTGCCGGGGCGTGAGGCGCGGCCCTTCTCCCACGCGGGAGGCCTTCGCCGCCGGGGGCCGCGCGCCGGTGACGAGGTCGCGGGGAACATAGACCCCGCCAAGGCCGACCGTGCGGATCGCCTCCGTCAGCACGTCGAGACCGGCCGACTTGTGGACATAGCCCGACGCCCCGGCGGCCAGGGACGAGAAGACATCCTCGCTGTCGTCCGAGGCGGAGAGGACGAGGATGGGCGCCGGCGCGACATGGCCCCGCAAGGTGGCGATTCCCGTGCTGCGGCTGAGCCCCGGCATGTTCAGGTCGAGAATGAGAAGCCCCAGATCACGCTGGCGCATGACCAGCCGCAGCAGGCCGTCGAAATCCCCGGCCTCGAGAAATTCCGATCCCGCCTGCGCGGCTTCCAGCGCGAGACGCAGGCCCTGCCGGAAGATCACGTGATCGTCGGCGATCACGACCTTCATCCGCCATGTCCCCCTGTCCGGCCGGGCGACAGGCTGTAATGCCGATGATCCCACACCGCTGACATCCGCCGCCATTACGCCCCCTGGATTAGGCCGAAGGTTTATTGGCCGGTCATGGCCAATCCTGACCTAATGGTCAGGCTTTTGCAGTTTAGCATAGTTCCAGACGCGAGAAAGAGCCATGTCCGTTCCGCCCCCCTCCCGCATCCAACTGGCGACGCGCCCCGAGGCCCTGACGCTGGCGGTCGGGGAGACCGCGCTGATCGTCGTCGACATGCAGAACGCCTATGCATCCCCCGGCGGTTACACCGATCTCGCCGGCTTCGATATCGGCGGCGCGGCGGCGGTGGCGGGGCGGATCGCCGCCACCCTTTCGGCGGCGCGGGCCGCGGGCATGATGGTGGTCTATTTCCAGAACGGCTGGGACCCCGCCTACCGCGAGGCGGGCGGACCGCTGTCCCCCAACACGCTGAAATCGAACGCGCTGAAGACCATGCGCCGGCGCCCGGAACTTCAGGGCCAGCTGCTGGCCAGGGGGGGCTGGGATTACGAACTGATCGACGGCCTGAAGCCCGAGCCGAGCGACTTCGTCCTGCCCAAGACCCGCTACAGCGGCTTCACCGGCACGACGCTGGACAGCATGTTGCGCAGCCGCGGCATCCGCAACCTGGTGCTGACCGGGATCGCCACCAATGTCTGCGTCGAGTCGACGCTGCGCGATGCCTTCTTCCACGAATATTTCGCCGTCCTGCTCGAGGACGGCTGTCACCAGGTGGGTCCCCGCTTCGTCCACGACGCGACCGTCTACAACGCCGAGACATTCTTCGGCTGGGTGACCACCACGGGCGATTTCACCCGGGCCCTCGGCCTCGCCACCACCCCCTGAGAGGGAACATCATGCCAAAGACGATCATCAACCCGCCGGGGCTGCCCGCCCCGATCGCCCCCTTCTCGCCGGGCACGCTCGCCGAAGGCACGGTCTATACCGCCGGGATGCTGGCCTTCACCCAGGAGGGCGGCGTCGCGCACGAGGGCGACGCGGGCAGGCAGGCGGAACAGGTGCTGGAGACCATCAAGGCCGTGATCGAAGCGGCCGGCGGCACCATGGACGATGTCACCTTCAACATGGTGTTCCTCACCGACTGGGCGAATTACGCCGCCATCAACGCGGTCTATGCCCGCTATTTCCCCGGCGACAAGCCGGCGCGCTTCTGTATCCAGTGCGGTCTCGTCCGGCCCGGCTTCCTGGTCGAAATCGCCAGCATCGCCCACGTCGGCAAGGCCTGAGCCCATGTCCCGGACGGGCGTCGCAGACGGCATCCATTGGGAGCTGCACGGGCGGGATGACGGGCCCGCCGTGCTGTTCGCCTCGGGCCTGGGCGGCGGCGCCGGCTTCTGGCGGCCGCAGATCGCCGCCTTCGCCGGACGATACCGGGTGGTGCTCTACGATCATCGGGGCACCGGCCGCAGCGGGCGGACGCTGCCGGACGACTGGGCTGGCGTCGCCAGCCTCGCCCGCGATGCCTTATGTGTCGCCGATCACCTCGGGCTCGAGCGGTTCGATGTCGTCGGCCATGCCGCTGGCGGGCTGGCCGGCCTGTGGCTGGCACGGCATCACGCGGCGAGGATCGGCCGGCTGGTCGTCGTCAATGGCTGGGGCGCGCCCGATCGCCACATCGCGCGCTGCTTCGAGGCCCGCCTGGCGTTACTCCGGCTCGCCGGGCCGCTGGCCTATGTCCGGGCGCAGGCCCTGTTCCTCTATCCGCCCGACTGGATCTCGGCGCATGACGATCTGCTTGCCGCCAGCGAAGCGGCACTGGCGGCCGAACTGCCGGATGTGCCGGTGATGGAACGGCGGATCCGGGCCTTGCTCGATTTCGACATGAGCGGGGCGCTGGGCGCCATCGCCACCCCCAGCCTGATCATGGCCAGCCGGGACGACATGCTGGTGCCGCCCGCCTGCGCCGCCCATCTGGCCCGCACCCTGCCGCAGGCAAGCCTGCACATCACGCCCTGGGGCGGCCATGGCTTCTGCCATATCGCACCCGGCCCCTTCAATGCGGCGGTTCAGGCCTTCCTGTCGGCCTGACCGCCTGCCCCTCCTCCCTACAGACCAAGGACAACGTCATGCAGATCGGCGTCTTCATTCCCATCGGCAACAATGGCTGGCTGATTTCCGAGAACGCGCCCCAATACCTGCCGAGCTTCGATCTGAACCGCGAGATCGTGCAGCGGGCAGAGGCCCATGGCTTCGATTTCGCCATGTCGATGATCAAGCTGCGCGGCTTCGGCGGCAGGACGCATTTCTGGGAACATAACCTGGAAAGTTTCACGCTGATGGCCGGCCTCGCCTCGGTCACCAGCCGGATCAAGCTCTTCGCGACGGCGCCCACCCTGGCCCTGCCGCCCGCGATCATGGCGCGCATGGCGGTGACCATCGATTCCATTTCCCACGGCCGCTTCGGGGTCAATCTGGTGACCGGCTGGCAGAAGGCGGAATATGACCAGATGGGCCTGTGGCCGGGCGAGGAACATTTCGCGACACGCTACGACTATCTGGCCGAATACGCCCAGATCCTGCGCGATCTCTGGGAAACCGGGCATTCCGACCTGAAGGGCGATCATTTCCGGATGGAGGATTGCCGGGTCAGCCCGCTGCCGCAGGCGCCGATGGAAATCATCTGCGCGGGCCAGAGCGACGAGGGCCTCGCCTTCTCGGCGAAATACGCGGATTACTGCTTCTGCCTCGGCAAGGGGGTGAACACGCCGAAGGGCTTCGCCCCGACCAACGACCGCATAAGGGCGGCGGCGGCGACAACGGGGCGGAGCTTGCGCAGCGTCGTCCTGATGATGGTCATCGCCGACGAGACCGACGAGGCGGCCATGGCGAAGTGGGAACACTACAAGGCCGGGCTCGATCAGGAGGCGGTCTCGTGGATGCAGGCGCAGGGCAACGCCGACAAACATTCCACCACCACCAATGTCCGTCAGCTGACCGCCCAGCCTTCCGCCATCAATCTCGGCATGGGCACGCTGGTCGGCTCCTATGCCAGTATCGCGCGGATGCTGGATGAAGTCGCGGAGGTGGAGGGAACCTCGGGCGTGCTGCTCACCTTCGACGACTTCATCGAGGGCGTGGAAGCCTTCGGCACCCGCATCCAGCCCCTGATGCGCTCGCGCGAGGCGGTCGTGAGCATGGCGAGCTAAGGAACCCGCCGGGAGCCTGGGCGGATCAGTTCGTGGGCTCGCGCCGCCTGAACGACAGGGCTTCGGCGACATGGACCCGCCCCACCCGGCCGGCGCCGGCGAGGTCGGCGATGGTGCGGGCGACCTTCAGCACCCGGTGGTAGCCCCGGGCGGAGAGGCGCAGCCGGCTGGCGGCGTCGAGCAGGAGCTTGCGGCCGGCCTCGTCCGGGCCGGCATGGGTATCGAGCACCTCGCCCTCCATCTCGGCGTTGGTGGTCAATCTCGTGCCGGCGAAGCGCGCGGCCTGGACCCGGCGCGCGGCGGCGACCCGCAGGGCGACCTCCCGGCTGCCTTCCGCCGGGGGTGGCAGGGCGAGGTCGGCGACCGCGACGGCCGGCACCTCGACCGCGAGATCGAAGCGGTCGAGCAGCGGGCCGGACAACCGGCTCTGGTAATCCGCCGCGCATTTCGGGGCGCGGGCGCAGGCGAGGCCCGCGTCCGCCAGCTGGCCGCAGCGGCAGGGGTTCATGGCGGCGACCAGCTGGAAGCGGGCCGGATAGGTGACATGGGCATTGGCCCGGGCGACCACCGCCCGGCCGCTTTCGATCGGCTGGCGCAGGGCATCGAGCACGCCGCGCTGGAATTCCGGCAATTCGTCGAGGAACAGCACGCCGCGATGGGCGAGGCTCACCTCCCCCGGCCTGGCCCGCTGGCCGCCGCCGATCAGAGCGGCCTGGCTGGCGGAATGATGGGGATCGCGAAACGGTCGCCGCCTCGTGATCGTGCCCCCCGCCAATTGCCCGGCGACCGACTGGACGAGGGACAACTCCAGCGCTTCCGCCGGCTCCAGCGGCGGCAGCAGGCCGGGCAGGCGCGCCGCCAGCATGGATTTGCCGGAACCCGGCGGCCCGATCATCAGCAGGTGGTGGCCGCCCGCCGCCGCGATTTCCAGCGCGCGCTTGGCGCTTTCCTGGCCCTTCACGTCGCGAAGATCGGGCACCGGACCGCCATCGGCCGGCGGCCGGGGGCGCGGCGTGTCGAGCAGTTGGGTGCCCTTGAAGTGATTGACGAGGGCGATCAGGGAGTCCGGCGCCAGCACGGCGGCATTGCCGGCCCAGGCGGCCTCGGGGCCGGACGCGGCGGGACAGATCAGGCCCCGGTCCTCCGCCCCGGCGGCGACCGCGGCATTGAGGACACCCGCGACCGGGTTCAGCCGCCCGTCCAGCGACAATTCGCCAAGGGCGACATAGGATTCGAGTTCGTCCGCCGGCACGAGGCCGAGAGCGGCCATCAGGCCAAGGGCGATCGGCAGGTCGAAATGGCTGCCTTCCTTGGGCAGGTCGGCCGGGGCGAGATTGACGGTGATCCGCTTCGGCGGCAGGCCGAGGCCGATGGCGCCCAGCGCCGCCCGCACCCGCTCGCGGCTTTCCGCCACCGCCTTGTCCGGCAGACCAACGACCGAGAAGGCCGGCAAGCCTTGCGCCAGCGCCACCTCGACCTCGACGGGCACGACCTCGATCCCCTCGAAGGCGACGGTGCGGATACGGACGACCATGCGGGAAAGGGCCTGTAGGGGTTGAGCACTGGTCGCAAGGCTAGACCAGGCCGGGGCCCCGATGCCAGCGCAGATTGTCGGCGCGCCGCCGCCACAGCCGGCCGCGACAGGTTGACGAAGCGCGGTGGCGGACGCCATATGGGTCCCGGCCGGCAACCGGGGAGAGACGATGTCGACGGTATTTCATCAGCTGGCCCCTGTGGCCGAGGGTCTATGGGCGGCCGAAACCGGCCTCCGCGCCCTGGGCATGCCGATGACCGCGCGCATGACGGTCGCGCGCCT
>JAOZVS010000002.1 GCA_025869435.1 Zavarzinia sp. | reverse complement strand
GACGACAACCGGCTTCGACCGGCCATGCGAGAAGCTCTGGCGCACCTGTCCGGCGGCTTCGACCGTCGGCTTCTTCATCTGAAGGGTACGCGAGCCGCCGAGGCTCAGCTTCTTGTCGTCGTTATCCTTGACGTCACTCATCGATCATTCCGCCTGCGCCCCAGCCCGGGGCAATTCCGGCCCGTTGGCCGCTACCAATAAACGAAACCCGGCGAGACGTCGTGCCTCGCCAAGGAACTGCTCTGCCAGCCGGCCGGGTTTGAAGGCTGCATGTATGGCATTTTCCCGGCCCATTGCCAAACTCAATTCGGCGCTGGTCAGTATCTCGGAATGCATGGCAGCGGCCGAAATCGACCGCAGCTTGCGTTTTCCGTCGGCGGCGCCATCACTGGCGCCGAGAAGAAGGCCGAAGGGGGCCTTCCTTGATTGGGATTCGATCTTGTCGTAACCGGCCGTCACCTCGCCGGCACGCCGGGCAAGGCCGAGGATATCCATGCAGCGCCGGGCGAGCATGGTCTCGATCCGGTCGGCGAGGCCGTCCGGGATGGTCAGGGGACCCTGGTGGCCGGCGCGCGCCGCCGCCTTGACGAAGAGCTTCTTCGCGATGGCCTTATCGACGGCGTCGCGGCGGGCGCAGGTCCAGAAACCGCGCCCCGGCAGGACTGCCTTGAGGTCGGGGACCAGCGTGCCGTCGGGGCCGACGACATAACGGATCATGGCTTCGCGTTCGAGGGTTTCCCCCGTCGCGATGCATCGTCTGATGGGACCAGGCCCGTCGTCGGTAGCGCCAGGGGCTACCGACGGCGCGGGCGCATCACTCGATGGCGTCAGAGGAGGTGCTTGCATCACCCTCCTCCTCGTCCGCGAACCAATGGGCTCGGGCGGCCATCACCATTTCGGTGGCCGTGTCCTCGTCGAGGCCGTAGTCCTTCAGGACGCCGTCCTTCGTGTTGATCAGCTCGTCGGTCGACAGATCGGCGAGATCGTCCAGCGTCTTCACCCCGGCCTGGCCGAGGGCGACCAGCATGGCCGGCGTGACATGGGGCAGGGCGGCGATGGCGTCCTCAACGCCCATCTGCTTGCGCTCTTCCTCGAAGCGGGCGTCGCGCTCGGCGATCTTCTCGCGGGCGCGTTCCTGCAGGGCGGCGGCGATTTCCTCGTCGAAGCCCTGGATGCCCGACAGCTCGTCCTCGGCGACATAGGCGACTTCCTCGATCGAGGTGAAGCCTTCGGCGGCGAGCAACTGGGCGATCGTCTCCTCGACGTCGAGATCGCGCACGAACATCTCGGACTTGTTGCGGAATTCTTCCTGGCGGCGGGTCGATTCCTCGGCCTCGGTCAGGATGTCGATGTCCCAGCCCGTGAGCTGCGAGGCGAGGCGGACGTTCTGGCCGCGGCGCCCGATGGCGAGCGACAGCTGATCGTCCGGCACCACGACCTCGATGCGGCGGCTTTCCTCGTCGAGCACGACCTTGGCGACTTCCGCCGGGGCAAGAGCATTGACGATGAAGGTGGCCGGATCGGGCGACCACTGGATGATGTCGATCTTCTCGCCCTGCAGCTCGCCGACGACGGCCTGGACGCGGCTGCCGCGCATGCCGACGCAGGCGCCCACGGGGTCGATCGAACTGTCGCGCGAGACGACGGCGATCTTGGCGCGGCTGCTCGGATCGCGGGCGACCGACTTGATCTCGATGATGTTGTCGTAGACTTCCGGCACTTCCTGGGCGAAGAGCTTCGCCATGAACTGCGGATGGGTGCGGCTGAGGAAGATCTGCGGCCCGCGGGCCTCGCGCCGGACGTCATAGACATAGGCGCGACAGCGGTCGCCATTGTGGAAAGTCTCGCGCGGCAGGCTCTCGTCGCGGCGCATGATCGCCTCGGCGCGGCCCAGGTCGACGATGACATTGCCGTATTCGACGCGCTTCACGAGGCCGTTCACGACCTCGCCGATGCGGTCCTTGAATTCCTGGTACTGACGCTCGCGCTCGGCGTCGCGCACCTTCTGCACGATCACCTGCTTGGCGGTCTGGGCGGCGATGCGGCCGAATTCGAGCGGCGGCAGCGATTCCGACAGGAAGTCGCCGACCTGGGCCGCCGGATTGCGGGCCAGCGCGTCGTCGAGGCCGATCTGGGTGGCGTCGCTCTCGACATGCTCGACGACCTCGAGCAGGCGATAGAGGCGCATCTCGCCCGACTTCGGATCGATCTCGGCGCGGATCTCGTTCTCGCTGCCGTAACGCGAACGGGCGGCCTTCTGGATCGCCTCTTCCATGGCTTCCAGAACGACGAATTTGTCGATCGACTTCTCGCGGGCGACCGCGTCCGCGATCTGCAGAAGTTCGAGCCGGTTCGCACTGACAGCGGCCATCTTCATCACCTCAAGCGGTCTTTTCGCCGGCAGGCTCTTCGGCCGCGGCGTCGTCTTCGATAAGCTCTTCGTCACCGGCGACGGCGGCGACCTTCGCCACCTCGTCGGCCCCCGGCGGCAGCAGCGTGCCCTTCAGGCTGGCGGCGATCAGATCGTCGGTCAGCACCAGACGGGCATCGCCGATCAGCGGGAAGGGCAGGCGCCAGGTCTGCCCGTCGACGGTGATCAACACATCTTCGCCCTCGATGCCGACGAGGCGGCCACGGTAGCGCTTGCGCCCCTCGACCGGCATCACCGTCTCGACCTTGGCTTCATAGCCGGCGAAACGGCGGTAGTCGTCCAGCCGCATCAGCGGCCGGTCGATGCCAGGCGACGAAACTTCGAGGACATATTCGCTGGAAATCGGGTCCTCGACATCGAGGATGGCGGAAACCGCGCGGCTGACGTCGGCGCAATCCTCGACCGACATGGTGCCGTCGGGACGCTCGGCCATGATCTGCAGCACGGGACGCTTGGCCCCGCCGAAGCGCACGCGCACGAGAATGAAGCCCATCGCGAGAAGCGACGGCTCGATCATGGCGGCGATGCGGCTGGTGAGTTCCATTCCTGTCCTCTAAACGACGAAGCGGGCCGTCTGGCCCGCTTCGATCTCATCCCGAGGGTACCATCGGGCTATGTGAGCTGTGATGTACAGCGTGGGGCCGAGACTTTCAAGTCTTTCGTCACAGGACGTTCGGAATGGCGTCAGCCGCCGACGCGGCGGAAGCGCAGATAGGCGGGCTTGCGGCCGGCGGCGATCGCCTTCGCCTCGTAGCGGGTCGGCGGCCAGTCCTCGGTCCGCGCGCGCCAGTCGGCGGGGCCTTCGGCCAGCCATTCGAAGCCATGGTGCAGGCCGACCTGGGCCAGGGTCCACTCGATGTAACCCATGATATCGCTGGCGACGCGGAATTCGCCGCCCGGCTTCAGCGCCCGCGCGAGGAGGTCCAGGGTTTCCTGCTGCACGAAGCGGCGCTTGTGGTGCCGGCTCTTCGGCCAGGGATCGGGGAACAGCAGGAAGGCGCGCGACAGGCTGGCCTCGGGCAGGGCGGCCAGCAACAGGCGGGCGTCATCGGCCAGCACCCGGACATTGTCGAGGCGCCGCTCCTCGACATGGCGCAGCAGGCTGGCCATGCCGTTGACGAAGGGCTCGGCACCGATGATGCCGATATCCGGGTGGGCTTCCGCCTGGGCGGCCAGATGTTCGCCGCCGCCGAAGCCGATCTCGAACCAGACATCGGTCACGGCGCGCGGAAACAGGCCGCGCGGATCGAGGATCTCGCCCGGGGGCGGCAGGGGCACCGCCAGCCGGGTCAGGCCGGTATCGAGGATATCGGCCTGGCGCGCCCGCAGCTTGTGGCCGCTGCGCCGCCCGAAAACCTTCCGGCGAAGCGCCGGGGTCTCGACCGGCGCTTCGTCGCCCTCGGTCATGATCAGGCGCCGATCGCCGTCTTCAGGGCGTCGACCAGATCCAGCTTCTCCCACGAGAAGCCGCCGTCGGCATCCGGCTCGCGGCCGAAATGGCCGTAGGACGAGGTGCGGGCGTAGATCGGCTTGTTCAGCTGCAGATGGGTGCGGATACCGCGCGGCGACAGGTCCATGACCTGCTGGATCGCCCTGGCGAGGCGGTCTTCGTCCACGGTGCCGGTGCCATGCAGATCGACATAGAGGGCGAGCGGCTTGGACACGCCGATGGCATAGGCGACCTGCAGCGTGCAGCGCTCGGCGAGGCCGGCGGCGACGACATTCTTGGCGACATAGCGCGCGGCATAGGCGGCGGAACGGTCGACCTTGGTCGGGTCCTTGCCCGAGAAGGCACCGCCGCCGTGCGGGGCGGCGCCGCCGTAAGTGTCGACGATGATCTTGCGGCCGGTCAGGCCGGCGTCGCCATCCGGGCCGCCGATGACGAACTTGCCCGTCGGGTTCACGTAGAATTCCGCCTCGGGGCACATCCAGCCTTCAGGCAGGACCGAGAGCACATGGGGGCGGACGATCTCGCGCACCTGCTCCTGGCTCAGCGCCTCGTCGTGCTGGGTCGAGACGACGACCGAGGTCGCGCGCACCGGCTTGCCGTTCTCGTAAGCGAGGGTGACCTGGCTCTTGGCGTCGGGGCCGAGGCCGGACTTCGGGTCGGCGTGGCGCAGGTCGGCCAGATTCTTCAGGATGCGATGGGAGTAGACGATCGGCGCCGGCATCAGCACGTCGGTCTCGCGGCAGGCGTAGCCGAACATGATGCCCTGGTCGCCCGCGCCTTCGTCCTTGTTGCCGGCGGCATCGACGCCGACGGCGATATCGGCCGACTGGCCGTGCACGCGGCAGACGACTTCGGCGTTACGCCAGTGGAAGCCTTCCTGCTCGTAACCGATCTCGCGGATCGCCTGACGGGCGCTTTCGATCATCGCGTCGTGGGAGACCGGCGTCGCGCTGCGCACTTCACCGGCGAGGACGACGAAATTGGTGGTCGCCAGGGTTTCGACCGCGACACGGGCCTGCGGATCGACGGAAAGGAAAGTGTCGACGATCGTGTCCGAGATGCGATCGCAAACCTTGTCCGGATGGCCTTCGGAAACAGACTCAGACGTGAAGAGATAATTCGAGCGCGCCACAATCGACTCCCAGTAACGGCGTGTCCGGTCGAAAGACATTCCGGCCCTGACGAATGGGTGTTTTTGGCAGGACGTGCGCTGCCGGTCAAGCGGTCGCGGATGTCCTCGCCGTTTCCGCCAGGGTGCGGATGAGGTCGATCACCTTGCGGCGCAGCTTCGGGTCCTCGATTTCGTAATAGGCCTTCAGGAGGTCGATCGATTCCTTACGGCTGAGCTGTTCATGCTCGAAGGCCGCCGCTGGCGGCTCGCCAAGACCGTCATGGGCGGCGGGGCCGCCCTCGTAACCGTCGAAGAAATAGGAAACCGGAACGTCGAGCACTTCGGCGATCCGGTGCAGTTTGGAGGCGGAGACCCGGTTGGCGCCCCGTTCGTATTTCTGTACCTGCTGGAAGGTCAGCGCCAGCGCCTCGCCCAGCTTTTCCTGACTCATGCCGATCAGCTGGCGGCGCAGCTTGACCCGCGCACCGACATACACATCGACGGGATTGGCCATGACGACTCCGAATGAACAGCGGCGCAGACGCAAAATTGCGCCGGGAAGGCATATTCCTGTATGCCGCTGCCAAGAGGGATGGTCAAGCCGTGTTGCGGCGAAGTGAAAAGGCCGATGCAAGGAGAAGTGCGGCAAGCCCGAGGGCGATCGCCGCGCCGAAACGGGCGTAAGGCGTCGCCGCCACGGCGGCGGGAAGTTCGCCGTCGATGATGCCGGCAACCCCCAGCGGCAGCGCCTGCTCGATGCGGCCGTAAGGATCGACAAGGGCGGAAATGCCGGTATTGGCGGCCCGGGCCAGCGGCAGACCCTGTTCGATCGCGCGCAGCCGCGCCTGCGCCAGATGCTGCGGCGGCCCGCTGGACGTGCCGAACCAGGCGTCGTTGGTCACATTGACCAGCCAGCCGGGACGCTGCCCCAGGGCAAAGGATGCTTCCGGGAAAATCGCTTCATAGCAGATGAGCGGCAGGACCGCGGGCAATCCCGGCAAGCTCAATTCGGCCGGGCCGGGACCGGCGGAAAAATCGACCGCGCCAACCGCCAGCTTGTCGAGGCCGACAAGGCCAAGCACGCCGCGCATCGGCAGATATTCGCCGAAGGGCACCAGATGGTGCTTGTCGTAAGTGCCAAGCACCGTGCCGTCGCCGGCGATGGCATGAAGGCTGTTCCAGGCGCGAAGGCCCGCCGCATCCTCCTCGACCCGGACCGCGCCGATCAGGGCGACGCCATCGGCGGGCACGAGGCCGCCCAGCAACGCGGGCAGTTTCGGATCGATGTCGAGCCGGTAGGGCAGGGCTGTTTCCGGCCAGATCACGACGCGGGGCGGCTGGCCGCTGGCGGTCGGTCGGCGCGACAGGTCGAGGTGGCGGTTCAGATTGTCGATCAGGGCGGCGGCCGAGTGTTTCCGTTGCTGGTCGATATTGCCCTGGACGAGGCGGATGCTGACCGCGGGCGACAGGCGCGGGGCGGGGCCCTCCGGCAGGCGGATGTAACCGAAGGCAAGACAGCCGCCGAGGATGGCGAGGCCGAGGCCGAGGGCCGGAAGCCGTCCCGTCGCCGAGGGGCGGAGCAGAAGCGCGGGCAGGCCGGTGATCAGGGCGGTCGCGCCGCCGAGGCCAAGGCTGCCGGCGAGCGCGGCGCCCTGCGCCATCACCGGCGTCTCGGTCCAGATCGCCGCCAGCGGGTTCCACGGAAAACCGGTCAGGACATGGCCCCGGGCATATTCGCCCAGGATCCAGCAGCCGGCGAGGGCCAGCACCAGCGCCGGCCCCCGTCGCCCGATCAGATAGGCGAGGGCGACGGCCGCGGCCGGGAACAGGGCGAAGACCAAGGGCAGGCCGAGATCGGTGAAGGGCAGCAGCCAGGCGAAACGCTCCGGATCGACCAGAAGGGCGATGCCGATCCAGTAGAGTCCGGCGACGAAATGGCCATAGGCCCACCACCAGCCGGCGAAGAAGGCCCGGCGCGGGCTGCCCGCCCCCTCGACGAGGAGGACGAGGACCGGAAAGCCGATGAACAGCGCCGGCCAGATCCCGAGCGGCGGCATCGCCAGGGTGGAGATCGCGCCGGCCAGGGCGGCGACAAGGGCGCGCCGCCAGCCGGACAGGCCGGCGATGCTCTCGGCGAGGCGATGCATGATGGCGATCAGTCCTCGACCGTGTCGGGCGCGATGTGGCGATAGATGCGCAGGCGGCGCACGGTACGGGGATCGGCGTCGACGACCTCGAAATCGAGACCCTGGCCGAGGGCGATGCGCTCGCCCGCCTCGGGCACGCGGCCGGCCAGCGAGACCAGAAGTCCGCCGATCGTGTCGATTTCCTCCTCGAGATCGTCGGGCACCAGATGCTGGCCGAGGGCGGCCTCGACATCCTCGATGGTGGCGCGGGCATCGGCATCGAGCACGCCGTCGGCCCCGACGGTGAACAGCGGGCCTTCGTGTTCGTCGTGCTCGTCCTCGATGTCGCCGACGATTTCCTCGACCAGATCCTCGATGGTCACGAGACCGTCGGTGCCGCCATATTCGTCGATGACGATGGCGAGATGCGAGCGCTCGGCCTGAATGCGGGCCAGCACTTCGCGCAAGGACAGCGACGGCGGCACGAAGAGCACGCGGCGCAGGATGGTGGCGAGACTGAAGGGCTCGCGCCCGGCCCAGAAGCGCAGCACGTCGCGGACGTGAACCATGCCGACGACATCGTCGAGCGATTCGCCATAGACGACGAGGCGGGAATGGCCGCTTTCGAGGAAAGTCTCGATCAGCTTGTCTAGGCTGATGTTTTCCGGCACCGCGTAGATGTCGGCGCGCGGCACCATGACGTCGTCGACGGACATTTCGCCGAATTCGAGCAGGTTGCGGATCATCTCCCGCTCGCCTTCGTCGGGCGTGTGGTGGGCCGCTTCCTCGTGTTCGTCGATGATGTCCTCGAGGCTGGCGCGCAGGGACTGTTCCGGCTTGCCGCGGGCGAGGCCGCGCAGCCAGGACATGAAGCCGGCGGTATCGCGCGGAGATCGGCTGCTGCTGTCGGTCATGGCCGGGCCTCGCCATAGGGATCGGCGATACCCAGGCCGGCAAGAACGGCGGTCTCCATGGCTTCCATTTCTTCGGCTTCCGCGTCGTCCTCGTGATCGAAGCCGAGCAAATGCAGGACTCCGTGAACGACGAGGTGACGGGCGTGGTCGGCGAGTGACTTGCCCTGGTCGACGGCTTCCCGCCGGCAGGTCTCGAGGGCCAGGATCACATCGCCCAGGGGACGCGGGGCATCGGGCGGCAGCAGGGCGGCCATCGTCCCTTCGAGCCCGGGAAAGGACAGGACGTTGGTGGGCTTGTCCTTGCCGCGCCAGTCGCGGTTCAGGACACGGACTTCCGCGTCATCGCTCAGGGTGATGGCGATTTCGACAGGACCGGTCGCGCCGGACAATACGGCGCAGCGCGCGGCACCGGCGGCGAACGCGGCCTTCGCGGCCGGGGGCAACAGACGGCGCAGATCAGGAAGCGCGGACGTCCAGTCCCGGCACGCCGTCCGCAGGCTGACCCTGGGACGCGGACGGGACCGCTGTTGGCTGGGGTCCGGCGGGGGGCTGGCCTTCGCTGATCGGCGTCGGCTCCGCTGGGCGGGGGCGTGATGGCTCGCCCTGGGCGGTGTTGGCGTCGTCATGGCGGCGTTCCGGGGTCGGCTCCTTCTTGGTCGGCAGGGGAGGATATTCGATGCGGGTATGATAGACGCCGAGGGTCAGGACCCGGACGAAGGCGGCCTCGACCGTGGCGAGATCCTTCATGGTCAGGGCGCAGTCGTCCAGCTGGTGGTCGGCGATCTTCTCGGAAATGACCTTGGCGACCCGCTCGCGCACGTCGGCGGGCTTGGGGTCCTTCAGGGCGCGGGTCGCCGCCTCGACCGTGTCGGCCAGCATCAGGATGCCGGATTCCTTGGTCATGGGGCGGGGGCCGGGATAGCGGAATTCGGCCTCGTTCACCGCTTCGCCGCTCGCCTTGGCGCGATCGAGCGCGCGCTGGTAGAAGACGCGCAGCAGGGTGGTGCCCTGATGCTGGGTCACGGCGTCGAGGACGGGACGGCCCAGCCGGTGCTTGCGGGCGATGTCGATCCCGTCCTTGATATGGGCGAAGATGATGCGTGCGGACAATTCGGGCGGCAATCGGTCGTGGACATTGCTGCCGCGCTGGTTCTCGGCGAAATAGCTCGGCCGCTCCATCTTGCCCAGATCATGATACAGGGCCATGACACGGGCCTGCAGGCCGTTGGCGCCGATCGCCTCGGCTGCGCTTTCGGCCAGATTGGCCATCATCACCGAATGGTAGTAGGTCCCGGGCGAGCGCAGCGCCAGCTGCTTCAGCAGGGGATTGTCGGCCGACGCCAGCTCGAGGAGACGCATGTCCGTCGTCTCGTCGAACAGCCATTCCAGCAGCGGCAGGCCGGCGGTGGTGAAGGCCGAGATCAGCAGCGTGCCGACCAGCCCCGCGATGGCGGCGCCGACGAAATAGGAAATCTCGTCCGGCGGCACGGTGGTATCGAGCACGACCATGATCGGCACCAGGACGAGCTGGGCGCCGGCGATGGTCAGGCCGACTTTCAGGATGTCCGAGCGGCGCCGGCCGCGCCGCGCGGTCATGCCGGCGGCGAGGACCCCGACGAGATAATGCGCCAGCACCCAGATGTCGCCGCCCACCCGGTAAGCCATCAGAAGGGCGAGGCTGACGCCGACGAGAAGGCTGGTCCGCGTGTCGATCACGAGGGCGACGATCACCGTCGCGAGGGCGACCGGCGGCAGGAAGGCGGCGGCATCGGCGGGAACGCCAAGGCCGGCGGCGACACCCCGGCCGGCATACCAGCTGGCGACGCCGACGATCGAGGTGCCGAGGACGACGGCGAGGGTGATGTAGATCTGCTTGCGGCCGAGGAAGGAGGTCGCGCGGCGCACCCGGAAGAAGCTGCCGGCGAGCAGCGTGAGCCCGAGGATGAGAGCGCCGACCGCCAGGGTCTCGCCGATCACCGAGCGCTGGGCGCCGCCCTCGTTCAGGAGGCGCAGGCGATCCTGGGCCGATTTGGTCACCCGGTCGCCCTCGCGGATCACCACTTCGCCGATGGCGAGGCGGACCACCACCGGCTCGGCCGCCGCCACCGCCTTGTCGCGTAAGGACGCGGTCAGGGCGGGGTCGGGCGCGAGATTGGGCGCGGTCAGGGCGAGGGCGGTTTCAAGGACGAAAGTGCGGGCGGCCCGCGCCGTGCCATAGGGTGCGTCGCCCGAACGGGCCTGGATCAGGCGGCGGAACTGGGCAAGGTCGAGCACGCCGGCGACCAGCGCCTTGTCCATGCGCTTGCCGTCAGGGTCGGAAACCTGGATCGGTCCTTCCGGCGGCAGTTCGTCGCGATCGGCGATGATCATGCGGTCAATGCCGAGGTTCAGCAGATAGGAAATGGCGGCGGTCAGATCGGCCGGATTGTCGATCTTCTCGATCAGGTCGAAGACGGCCTGCGATACCGGACGGCCGATCGCCTCCTGGAAGGCGGCGCGGCGCTGGGCCGGGGCCAGGGTCATGTCGCGCGCCCGCTCGGCCATGGCTTCGACCGCGGTCGCGACCTGTTTCGACAGGGTCAGGTAGAGGTCGGGCGTATAGGTGAAGACCGGCAGGCTGGACGAGGCGGCGACGGCGCGGCGGGCGTCGGTCGCCACCTTGTCCTCGACCGCCACGGCGCGTTCGGCCCGGACGGTTTCCGAGGCGATGGAATCGAGCGGCGGTATGGGCCGCACCGACTGGCCGGCCGGCGCGAAAACGAAGGTCAGGGCGATGA
This sequence comes from Zavarzinia sp., assembly GCA_025869435.1. GTDB lineage: Bacteria > Pseudomonadota > Alphaproteobacteria > Zavarziniales > Zavarziniaceae > Zavarzinia. The sequence continues at coordinate 12,283 of JAOZVS010000002.1, read as the reverse complement.
TCACCGCCGCGAACAGCGGCGAATCCAGCCAGGGCCGCCAGCGCGTCCAGCGATCCTCGGCCAGGGCGCGGATCGCGGTCGCCGACAGCAGGGCGCGGGCGCGCTGGAGATCCGAGGCGTCGCTCTCGGCGGCGGGCGGGACGGCGGTGGCCATCAGCGGCCCGCCTCTTCGCGGAGGCGATAGGCACGGACGATCTTGGTCACCAGCGGATGGCGCACCACGTCGTTTTCATCGAAGCGGCAGAAGCCGATGCCGGGCACGCCTTCCAGGGTCTCGATCGCCTCGGTCAGGCCGGAGCGGACGCCGGGCGGCAGATCGATCTGGCTGGGATCGCCGGTCACCGCCATGCGGCCGTTCTCGCCCAGCCGGGTCAGGAACATCTTCATCTGGCCGGCGGTGGTGTTCTGCGCCTCGTCGAGGATGACGAAGGAATTGGCCAGGGTCCGCCCGCGCATGAAGGCGAGGGGGGCGATCTCGATCTCCCCGGTCTCCAGACGCCGCGCGACCTCGCCCTGGGGCATCATGTCGTAAAGCGCGTCATAGAGCGGGCGGAGGTAAGGATCGACCTTTTCCTTCATGTCGCCGGGCAGGAAGCCCAGCCGCTCCCCGGCCTCGACCGCGGGGCGGGACAGCACCAGCCGGTCGACCCGCCGGTCCAGCAGCATGGCGACGGCGACGGCGACCGCCATATAGGTCTTGCCCGTGCCGGCGGGACCGAGGCCGAAGACGAGTTCGTTGCGGCCGAGGGCGTCGAGATAGGCGCCCTGCGCCGCCGAGCGGGCGAGGATGGTGCGCCGCCCGGTGCGGATGCCGGGAATGGGCGCCGGGCCTTCGGCCTCGCCGCCCGCGGCGGCTTCGGCCAGGCGAATGGCGCCATCGACATCGCCGGGGCCGATGTCGTGGCCGGCTTCGAGGCGTTTGTAGAGGTCGCGCAGGGCATGGCGCGCCACGGCCGCGGCATGGACGTCGCCGGTGATGGCGATGCGGTTGCCGCGCGACGAGACCGAGACGCCCAGCGCCCGCTCGACCCGCGCCAGATGCACGTCGTGTTCCCCGAACAGGCGCGGCAGCAGCCTGTTGTCGGGGAAGTCGAGGACCACGGGACGACGGGACGCGTCGCCGCCGGCCGGATCGTTGCGGGGGCTTGCCATGGCGGGGCGGGGGGCGCGGCTCTTCAGGCTGCCGCCTCGGCCGGATCGGCCGCGAGACGTCCACCCAGGGAATTGGGATGGGCCGATTCGATGGTGACGTCGAGGATGCGGCCGGACAGAGCCGCCGGCACCTCGGCGTGGACCGCCTGCATATAGGGGCTGCGGCCGATCAGCTGGCCTTCGTGGCGGCCGGGGCGATCGAACAGCACGGGCATGGTGCGGCCGATGCAGGCGTCGTTGAAGCGGCGCTGGCCCTCGGATATCACCGCCTGCAAGCGGGCGAGGCGTTCCGACTTCACCTCTTCCGACAGGGAATCCGCCATCATGCTGGCGGGGGTGCCGGGGCGCGGGCTGTATTTGAAGCTATAGGCCTGGGCGAAGCCGATCTCGGCGGCGAGGTCGAGGGTGGCCTGGAATTCCTTCTCGCTCTCGCCCGGGAAGCCGACGATGAAATCGGACGACAGCGCCAGATCCGGCCGCGCCTGACGCAGCCGCTCCACCAGCCGGCGGTAGTCGTCTGCGGTATGGCGGCGGTTCATGGCCTCGAGAATGCGGTCGGAGCCCGATTGCACCGGCAGGTGCAGGAAGGGCATCAGGGCCGGCAGCGTGCCATGGGCGGCAATCAACTCGTCGTCCATGTCGCGGGGATGCGAGGTCGTGTAGCGGATGCGGGCGATGCCCGGCACTTCCGCCAGGGCATGGGCCAGGCGGCCCAGCGACCAGGGCGCGCCGCCCTCCGGCGCCTCGCCGTGATAGGCGTTCACATTCTGGCCCAGCAGGGTGATTTCCTGCGCGCCGAGACGGGCGAGATGGGCGGCTTCCGCCAGCACCGCCGCCACCGGACGCGAGGTTTCGGCGCCCCGGGTATAGGGCACGACGCAGAAGGTGCAGAATTTGTCGCAGCCTTCCTGGATGGTCAGGAAGGCGGCCGTGCCCTCGACCCGGCTCTGCTGCGGCAGATGGTCGAATTTGGACTCGGCGGGGAATTCGGTGTCCAGCGCCTCGCCCTTGCTGCGGTGGGCGCGGGCGATCAGCTCGGGCAGGCGATGATAGGCCTGCGGCCCCACGACGAGGTCGACCGCCGGGGCCCGGCGCATGATTTCCTCGCCCTCGGCCTGGGCGGTGCAGCCGGCGACGGCGATGGTCAGCGGCGCGCCGCCCGCGGCCATCCGCTCGGCGCGCAGGTTGCGCAGCCGGCCGACGTCGGAATAGACCTTCTCGCCGGCCTTTTCGCGGATATGGCAAGTGTTCAGGATGACCAGATCGGCCTCGGCCGCCTCATCCGTGGTGGCATAGCCGAGAGGGGCCAGAAGATCCGCCATCCGACCGCTGTCGTAGACGTTCATCTGGCAACCATAGGTCTTGATACAAAGCTTCTTGGCCACCGAGAGCCCGCTTCCTGCGCAAATCCCGCTGGCGACATGCCGCGGCCTGTTTCTGCCGTCGGCCCTGCCGGCCAAATTCTGTGCGGGGCGTAATCCAACAGCCCTAACCAATAAGAACGCGGGGGCCAAGAGTCAAGATTGCGCCCCTTGCGCGGCGGGAAATGGGCGGAAATCCAAGGGAGGAAACGCCGATCCGCGTCGGTTTTACCACGAAAACCGGGGCTGGCAGGCCAGGGCGGCTTTGGCTTATGGTTCGGGGCGCGAAGTATTTTGACGAGAAGGTCGGGGATGACGCTGTTCACGGAAGTGCTGGCCGGGATCGCCCGGACGGGGGACGAATTCTCCGTCGCCCTGACCGAGGACTGGCTTCAGGGGCGGACGCTTTACGGCGGGGCATCGGCCGCTCTTTGCACCGAGGCGTCCTTGCGCGCCTTCGACGGCTTGCCGCCCCTGCGCTCGGCTCAATTCGCCTTCATCGGCCCCGCGTCCGGCCCGTTGCTGATCCGGCCGGCGATCCTGCGGCGCGGCCGCTCCGCGACTTATGTCGGGGTCGATCTGGCCGGCGATGCCGGGATCGCGACCCGGGCGCTCCTGTGTTTTGGCGGCATTCGGGACTCGGCGGTCGATTTTTCCCATGTCCCGGCACCGGAGGCGCCCCCGCCCGACACCTGCGGGGATTTCTTCCAGGGCGGCTTCCGGCCCAATTTCGCCCATCACTTCGACATGCTGGAGGCTGGCGGCTCGCCGCCCTTCTCGATGAAAGAGGTGCCGGAATACAAGCTATGGATCAGGCACAAGGACCGGCAGACGCCGAACGACATCACGGCCCTGATCGCCCTCGCCGATGCACCGCCCCCCGCCGCCATGGTGCGATTCCCGACCTTTGGTCCGATCAGTTCCATGACCTGGTCGATCGAAGTCCTGAACGAGAAACCTGCCGGCGCGGATGACGGCTGGCGGCTGGAAACCAGCCGGGCCGAGACCATCACCCACGGCTACTCCAGCCAGTCGATGAAGACCTGGGCCAGGGACGGCACGCCGCTGCTGGTCGGCCGGCAGACCGTGGCGGTCTTCGTCTAGATTTCCTCCACGCTCTTCCTCGTCATGCCGGCGAAGGCCGACATCTCGGTCAGAATGGGGCGCCTTCTCGTCGCAAGGTCCCGGCCTTCGCCGGGACGACGACGTGCGGGAAACGCTCTGCACCGTTTCTGCACGGCCCGGACATGGCAAGCGCAAGGGATGCCGATCACCCCTCCGCCGCCGGAGGGCAGTCTGGCGGGCAGGAGGTGTCCTCATGCCGATCCGTCATCTGTTCCGTACCAAGGCTTTCCTCGTCCTCGCGCTTGTCGTCGCGGGCGATTTCCTGCTCCACCGCTGGCCGGGGGTCTACTGGGGTGCCTTCGCGCTGCTGCTTGTTGCCGCCCTCGCCTTCGCGCGGCCTGTGGTGCTGCGCCATCGGTCGGCGCGCGTCGCCCTTGGCCTTGCCGCGCTCTATGCCCTGTCGCTGATGGAGGAATTTCAGTTTCTCGGCCTGTTGTTGTGCTGGGCGTTCCTGATCGCGGCCACCCTGCTGCCCCGGATGGCGGGGTTCGACGACGCCTTGGCCTGGGGATTTCGCGTGATCGGGGCCGTTGTGACCTCGCCCTGGGCCCCGCTGCGCAACTTCATCCTATGGTTGCGGGCGTTCGACCGACGACCGTCCCGGGCGCTCGGGCGATGGCTGGGCATCCTGGCGCTGCCGCTGGTCGGCGGACTAATTTTCATCGCCCTGTTCGCGTCGGCCAATCCGCTGGTCGAACAGGGGCTGGCGCATCTCGATCCCCGGCTGTGGTTTGCCGCCATCACGGGCGAGCGGCTCTACGACTGGGGTTGGCTGCTGATTCTGGCGACCGCGCTGCTACGGCCGCAGCGCTGGCGCCTGCGCCGCCGGCGAGCCACCCGGCCGGCGCTGGCCTTGCCGGGCGTCACCGTCGCCTCGGTCGGCGCCTCGCTCGTCGTCTTCAATCTCATCTTCGCGGTCGAGAATGGCCTCGACCTCGCTTACCTGTGGTCCGGTGCCGGTCTGCCGGAAGGCGTGACCCTGGCCGCATATGCCCATCGCGGCGCCTATCCGCTGATCGTCACCGCGCTGCTGGCCGGGGCTTTCGTCGTCGTCACTCTGCGCCCCGGCTCGGCCACCGGGAATTCGGTCTGGCTGCGCCGGCTGGTGGTGCTCTGGACCGTGCAGAATCTGTTCCTGGTCGCCTCCAGCGTCCGCCGCACCCTCGATTACATCGACGCCTATGACATGACCGAGATGCGCTTCGCCGCCCTCCTGTGGATGGCGCTGGTCGCCTTCGGCCTGTTCCTCATCTGCTGGCGGCTGCTGGCCGGGCGCAGCACCCGCTGGCTGATCAACGCCAATGCCCTCGCGGCCGGCATCGTGGTCACCATCTGCGTCTTCATCGTCGATCCCGCCGTGGTCGTGGCCGAGTGGAATCTGGCTCGGGCTGTTGGCACTTACAATCGGGATAGCAACAACGTGTGCGATCGCCTTCGGGTCGACTGGTGTTATCTCAGCGATCTTGGCTCGGCCGCGCTGGCGCCGGCGATCCGTCTCGAACAAACGACGGAGGCCCCGGATCTCAGGGCCGAGGCAGCCAAACTTCGTGACCGCCTGATGGCGCAGCTCGAGCGTCATCAATCCAGCGAGCGCTGGAGCTTCCGGGGCGCGCGGCGGCTGGCGGCGGCGCGGGCGCTGCTCGGCCGGGATTGACCGCGCGGTGCCGAGGGTGAGACTGATGTCGATCATGGCCGCCCGCATCCTCATCGTCGACGACGACCCCCATATCCGCGAGCTGCTGGCCTTCGCCCTCGCCAAGGCCGGCTACGACTGCCGCGAAGCGGGCGACGGCGAGGCGGCGCTGGCCGCCGCCGCGCGGGAGGCGCCGGACCTCCTCGTCCTCGACATAAACATGCCGCGCCTCGACGGGCTCGAGGTCTGTCGCCGGCTCCGTGCGGCCAGCGACGTGCCGATTCTCTTCCTCTCCTCCCGCGATGACGAGGTCGACCGGATCGTCGGCATCGAGATCGGCGCCGACGACTATGTGGTGAAACCCTTCTCGCCCCGCGAAGTGGTGGCGCGGGTCGGCGCCATCCTGAAGCGCAGCCGGGCAAAGGCGCCGGCCGAGGCACCGGCCCCCGTCGCCTACGGCCGCCTGCGCCTCGACCGCGAGGGCTGGGCGGCGCTGGTCGGCGAGGTGGATGCCGGCCTGACCGCGACCGAATTCCAGCTGCTGGCCATTCTCGCCGCATCGCCTGCCCGGGTCTTCACCAGGGACGAGATCATCGACCGCCTGCATGGCCCCGGTTTCGCCGTCACCGACCGCACCATCGACAGCCACATCCGCCACATCCGGCGAAAGCTCGCCGCCCTTGGCCTTGACGATGCCATCGAGACGAGGGCCGGCATCGGCTATCGCCTTGGCCCTTGCGGTGCCCGGTGATCGGCAGGCTGAAGGCCGCGATCAAGCGGCGCTGGCCGCCCTTGCGCCTGCGCGTGATCCTGACCCTCGTGCTGCTCTTCGTCTCGGTCCTGCCGGCGGCGGGGGCGGTGTTCCTGCGGGTGTTCGAGAATACGCTGGTGCGCCAGACCGAGGCCGAACTGATCGCCCAGGGCGCCGTGATCGAAGCCGCGGTCGCCGCCGCCCTCGGCCCGTTGCCGCCGATGGAGGCGCCGCCGGACTACGACCCCCAGCCCCTGACCATCGACCTCAACACGATGGATATATTGCCCGAGCGGCCGAAGGGCACGCCCGCCGGCCCCGCCGATCCCGCCCTGCTGGCGGCGGCACGGGCGGTGACGCCGCTCGTGAGCCGGGCCGGCCAGTCGACCCTCGCTTCGATCCGCATGGTCGATACGGCGGGGATCGTCGTCCTCGGCCGGGCGGACCTCGGTCTGTCTTATGCCGCCCTGCCCGAGGTCCGGGCCGCGCTGGCGGGGGCGGCGACTTCGGTCCTGCGCCGGCGCGGCGACTACGCCCCGCGTTACACTTTCGAGATGCTCAGCCGGGCGGCGGCGATCCGGGTGCATTACGCGCGGCCGGTGGTCTCCGGCGGCAAGGTGGTGGGCGCCCTGCTGCTGTCCCGTTCACCCCGCGCGCTTTTCCGGGGCATTTACGACGATATCGGCAAGATCGCGGCCGGCAGTGCCGCCGGGCTTCTGGTGGTGATCGGCCTTGCTGGCGTGCTCAGCCGGACCATCACGAGACCCATCGAGGAGTTGGGCCGGGCGACGGCGGATATCGCCGCCGGACGGGGCTTCATTCCCGACACCCCGCAAACGGCGGCGATCGAGATTCGCGCCCTGTTCCAGGATTTCCGGGTGATGGCGGCGCGGATCGAGCGGCGCTCGGCCTATCTTCGCGATTTCGCCGCCGCGGTCAGCCATGAATTCAAGACGCCGCTGGCCGGCATTCGCGGCGCCCTCGAATTGCTCGAAGACCATGGCCAGACCATGTCCGAGGCGGAACGCCGACGTTTCCTCGCCAATGCCGCGGGCGATGCGGCGCGGCTGACGCAACTGGTCGGCCGGCTGCTCGATCTCGCGCGGGCCGACATGGCGCGTTTCGGCGAGGCGACGACGTCGGTCGAAGCGCCGCTGCGCCGGATCGCCGATGCGCTGCGGGGCGAAGAATTCCGCGTCGACTTTACCGATCCGCCCTGGCCCGAAGTCGCGGTGCCGGCGGAGGTGCTGGAAGCGGTCTTCGCGACCTTGCTGGAAAACAGCCGTCAGGCCGGCGCGCGCCGCGTCACGGTTTCCGCCTGCCGGATGGGGGAACGGGTGCTGGTCGATGTGACGGATGACGGCGCAGGGATCGCGCCGGGCGACCGGGCCCGGCTGTTCGAGCCCTTTTTCACCACGCGCCGGGCAACAGGCGGCAGTGGCCTTGGCCTTGCCATCGCACGGGCGCTGCTGGCGAACGCGCAGGGCGATATCGCCCTCGCGGACAGCGCGGCCGGGACCTGTTTCCGCCTCGACCTGCCGGCGGCCTGACGCCGCTCAGGCGGCGCGCCCGGCCATGGGTTCGGGCGCGGTGAAGCGGTCGTCGAAACAGGCGGCGACCCGCTGGACGAGGGCGCGGGCATCGGGATCGATCGCCACATGCTGGCCCTTGCAGGTCACGACGCCTTCCAGCTCCAGCAGCTCCAGCCGGGGCCAGGCGTCGTCGATCAGGGCGGGGTCGAGATGCTGGGCGGCGGCGACATGGCCGACATCGACCTGATAATCGCACATCAACCGCTCGATCACCGCGCGGCGCAGCCGGTCGGCGGCGGACAGGGCGATGCCGCGACAGGTCGCCAGCGCCCCTTGCGCGACGGCCTTGTGCCAGCTGTTGATATCCGGCGTGTTCTGGGCATAGCCCTCGGGCAATTCGCTGATCGAGGAGGGGCCGAGGCCGATCAGAACCTCGGCATTGTCGGTGGTGTAACCCTGGAAATTGCGGTGCAGGCGACCGCTGGCGGCGGCGGTGGCCAGCGTATCGTCCGGCCTGGCGAAGTGATCGAGGCCGATCGCCTCGTAGCCGGCGGCGACGATCGCGTCGAAGGCTGCCGTGGCCTGGGCGTGGCGCTCGGCCGGGCCGGGCAGGGATTCGTTGGGGATCAGGCGCTGATGCGGCTTCAACTGGGGCACATGGGCATAGCCGAACAGGGCGAGCCGGTCGGGCGCGAGCGTGAGGATCCTCGCGACCGTGTCGAGCAGGGTCTCCACCGTCTGCCACGGCAGGCCATGGACGAGATCGATGTTGATCGAGTTGATGCCGCGCTTGCGCAGCCCCTCGACCGCGCGGGCGATGACGGAGAACGGCTGGATACGGTTGATCGCCTGCTGGACGCGGGGATCGAGGTCCTGGCAGCCGATGCTGGCGCGGGTCATGCCGGCGGCGGCCCAGGCGTCCAGCTTCTGCTCGTCGAGGTCGCGCGGGTCGATCTCGACCGCGATTTCCGTTTCGGCGTCGATCACGAAGCGGCCGCGCAGACCGGTCATCAGGTGCTCGATGTCGCGCGGGCTGAGGATCGTCGGGCTGCCGCCGCCGAAATGCAGGTGGGCGACGCGGGGCTTCCGGCCCATGCTCTCGGCGATCAGGCTCGCCTCGGCGGTCAGGGCGGCGACATAGCGCGAAACGGGACCGGCCCGGTTCATCACCTTCATGTGGCAGCCGCAGAACCAGCACAGACTGTCGCAATAGGGCACATGCACATAGAGCGACAGATCCTGATCCTCCGGCAGGCGGTAGAGCCAGTCGGCAAAGGTTTCGCCGTCGACTCCCGCATGAAAATGCGGCGCCGTCGGGAAGCTCGTGTAGCGCGGGTAGCGCCCTGTCAGATGCGTATCAGCCATGGTCAGATAAAAACGCCGCGCGCCGCACTTTCGCCTTGATCCAGGTCAAGCGAGCAACGCGGGGTTGGTCCATTTCGTCGCAGTTTCGACGAATTGACTTTAATCAACGCTTAACGCCGCCGCTGGTCGCAAATTCCGAACCGCGGGCGACAGTCGTCGTGTCGCCACGGAGGGAAATGCAATGAAGCACAACGTCAAGGCGGGCCTGTCTGCGGCCGCCATTCTCGCTGCCGGGCTGGGGTTCGGCCTTGTCGACACGTCTGCCGCCCAGGCGGCTGAAAAGAGCCCGTGGATGATCCGCGGCCGCGCCCTGATCGTGCTGCCGGAAGAAAATCTGGACAGCGTCTCGCCGGCCATTCCGGGTCTTGATGTCTCGATCGACGATTCGGTCGTGCCCGAACTCGACATCACCTATTTCTTCACGCCGAATTTCGCGGCGGAACTGATCCTGGGCACCACGCCGCATGACGTGAAGACCACGGGCGCCGCCAACCTCGACCTCGGCCGTGTCTGGCTGCTGCCGCCGACCCTGACGATCCAGTATCACTTCGCGCCCGAAGGCAAGATCCGCCCCTATATCGGCGCCGGCGTGAACTACACGATCTTCTACGGCCAGGATGACGACAAGGCGCCGGTCACCAGCGTCGATTACGACAATGCCTTCGGTTGGGCCCTGCAGGCCGGCGTCGACATTCCGCTCGACGACCACTGGGCCCTGAACGTCGACGTGAAGCAGATCTTCCTGTCGACCACCGCCACCGTCAATCCGCTGGGCGTGAAGGCCGACGTGGACATCAATCCGCTGCTGGTCGGCTTCGGCATCGGCTATCGGTTCTGATCACTCGAGAGGCACTACGCCGGGCGGCCTCCTTCCTCCCCATCCCTGCCGTCCGCGCGGCTCTCTCATCAAGCGGCCCTCCGGGGCCGCTTTTTTTGTCCCGCCCCCGCCCGGTCACGACAATGAAATATTGCGGTGCAATATTCCGCCGTGCAAAATGATCCGGAACCGATCCCGGGGGGTCCGGGTTTATTGGGGGTGACGGCAAAACAAGGGCAGGATTTCTGTCCTGATGCGCCGTCCGGGGCGCCGGTCCCCGTCGGCTGGCTGTACCTTGGGAATTTCGAGAGTCTGAAATGATTATCGAGCTGAAGCAGAATGACCGCGTGCTGGCCACCGATGTGGTGACAGCGACCGAAACCTTCGAGGCCCGCCACCTGAAGTGGGCGGAACGCAAGGCCGTTGAACTGGCCCTGAAGGGTGATTACGAGATTGCGCTGAAGACCCTGGCCGGTTCGGTCTGGGCCCATCAGACCTGCGCCAAGGCGGCCTGATCCGCCGCAATTCCCCTTTGGCGCCCGGCGGCGAAGGGGAATTGGCCTGACTTATCCGCGGTCAGTTACCGGCATTCCCTTGGCGCCGGTCCCTTGCGGGTCGAAACTCTTCAATAACGGGTCAGCTTTCTTGCCTCAGTCCGGATGGCCACCGCCGTGTGCGAGCTTATCTGGCGCCGCAGCAAGATCCAGATGATCACGACGATCGCCAGGATGAAGGCGATGGGGCCGCCGAACCAGAACAGGCCGGCCGAGGCGAAGTAATAGGCCCGGACCCCGGCGTTGAAGGATTCGGCCCCGGCCGACAGCACCGCCGCCGTCAGATCCGCCAGCACCTCCGCCTCGTCCCTGTCGGTATCGCCCGGGGGCGGCGTCGCCCCGATGAGGGCGATCGCATAGTTGAACTGGCGCAGCGCCCAGGTGAACGAGAAAAATCCCGACACGAAGACGACAAGCGGCAGCGCCATCTTCAGCTCGAACAGGGCGCGGCTGGTCTTGACCGTGAAATCCAGCCCCTCGATCGCCGGCTGCATGGAATCGAGGCTGGCCAGCGCGCCCACGAGGGCCGCCGCGACCAGGACCGTGGTCGAGGCGAAAAACGAGGTCGAATTCATCACATGGCCGAGGAGCGCGGCATCCGCCATGCGCATCTCGCGCTTGGCCATGCCCTGCATCCAGTGGCGCCGCACCAGCTTCATGGTGAAATTGATGGTGCGGTAGCGCCGCCCCAGCAGGTTCAGCAGGCGCTGGTAGAACAGCCAGGTCGCGGCGAACAGGACGATCGCCACGATGTCGAGGGGCGTGAAGCCGAAATGGTCCAGCACGGTCTGCATGGCCCCGAGTCTATCAGAGTCCCACCGCCTGACCATGGCGGCGATGAGGCATCAACACATAAAGATATCTTTATCTGGTCCCTTGCGCCGACCCCCGTCCGCTGGTAAGAGAGGGGTCAGGATTTGCGCCTCCGGCGCTCGACGTAAGGACTATCGACATGGCCGCATTCACCGACTTCAAGGTCAAGGACCTCTCGCTCGCCGATTGGGGCCGCAAGGAAATCCGCATCGCCGAGACGGAAATGCCCGGCCTGATGGCCCTGCGCGAGGAATATGGCGCGGCCCAGCCGCTGAAGGGCGCGCGCATCGCCGGCTGTCTGCACATGACGATCCAGACCGCCGTGCTGATCGAGACCCTGACGGCGCTCGGCGCGGAAATCCGCTGGTCGTCCTGCAACATCTTCTCGACCCAGGACCAGGCGGCGGCGGCGATCGCGGCGGCCGGCATCCCGGTCTTCGCCTGGAAGGGCCTGAACGAGGAGGAATTCTGGTGGTGCATCCATCAGACGGTGAAGGGCCCCGACGGCTGGGTGCCCAACATGATCCTCGACGACGGCGGCGACCTCACCGTCCTCATGCACAATGAATATCCCGAGCTGATGGGCGGCGTCTTCGGCCTCTCGGAAGAGACGACGACGGGCGTGCACCGTCTCTACGAGATGTACAAGGCGGGCACCCTGAAGGTGCCGGCGATCAATGTGAATGACAGCGTCACCAAGTCGAAGTTCGACAATCTCTATGGCTGCCGCGAGTCGCTCGTCGACGGCATCAAGCGCGCGACCGACGTCATGCTGTCCGGCAAGGTCGCGGTCGTCGCCGGTTACGGCGACGTGGGCAAGGGCTCGGCCGCCTCGCTGCGCGGCCAGGGCGCCCGCGTGCTGGTGACCGAGATCGACCCCATCTGCGCGCTCCAGGCCGCCATGGAAGGCTATCAGGTCGTCACCATGGAAGACGCCGCCCCCCTCGGCGACATCTTCGTGACGACGACCGGCAATATCGACGTCATCACCCTCGACCACATGCGCGAGATGAAGGACCGGGCGATCGTCTGCAACATCGGCCATTTCGACAGCGAGATCCAGATCGCGGCGCTCCGCAACTATGTCTGGGAAAACGTGAAGCCGCAGGTCGACGAAGTCGTCTTCCCCGATGGCAAGCGCCTGATCGTCCTCGCCGAGGGCCGCCTCGTCAACCTCGGC
>JAOZVS010000001.1 GCA_025869435.1 Zavarzinia sp. | reverse complement strand
GCGGCCGGGGACGAAGCCGGTCTTGCCGCCGGTGCGGCGGACGACGACGACGGCCGTGACGTCGGGGCACTGTTCCAGGGCCTTGTCGGTATTGGCCTTGAGCGGCACGGTCTTGCCGGCGCGCAGGCCCTCGTCGGCGGTGACGACGACTTTCGAGCCGCAGTCGACGATGCGGCCCGCCAGACTGTCGGGGGAGAAGCCGCCGAAGACGATGGAATGAATGGCGCCGATCCTCGCGCAGGCCAGCATGGCGACCGCGGCTTCCGGGATCATGGGCAGATAGAGGGTGACGCGGTCACCCTTCTTGACGCCAAGGCCGAGCAGGGCATTGGCGAAGCGCGAGACCTCGGCGTGGAGTTCGCGGTAGGTGATGGCGCGGGAATCCGCCGGACTGTCGCCTTCCCACAGGATTGCGAGTTTGTCGCCCCGGGTGGCGAGATGGCGGTCGAGGCAATTGGCGGCGACGTTGAGGGTGCCGTCGTGGAACCAGCGGATGTGCACGTCACCGGGTCCGAAGGAGACGTCGCGGACGGCGCCGGGGCTGTAGGGGGTGATCCAGTCGAGGCGCTTGCCGGCCTCGGCCCAGAAGCCCGCCGGGTCCTCGATCGAGTGGCGATAACCCTCGGCATAACCCGCCGCGTTCACGAGGGCCTGCGCCGCGAAACCCGTCGGCACGGGGTAGATCGGATCATGGTTGGCATGGGACTGGGGCGACGCGGTCATGGCTGGTCTCCTGGGCATCCGCGAAAGGAAGGGGGTGGCGGCACCGCCGCCACCCCTGGCGCATCAGTCGATGATGGCGTTGTTCTTGGTCTCGCGGACGAAGAGCATACCGATGACGAAGGTGCCGGCGGCGATGATGATCGGATACCACAGGCCGTCATAGATATTGCCGGTGGCCGCCACGATGGCGAAGGCGGTGGTCGGCAGGAAGCCGCCGAACCAGCCGTTGCCGATGTGATAGGGCAGCGACATCGAGGTGTAGCGGATGCGGGTCGGGAACATTTCGACCAGCATGGCCGCGATCGGGCCGTAAACCATGGTGACGTAGAGCACCAGGACGAACAGCAGAACCAGCAGCATCACATGGTTGATCGCCGCGGGATCCGCCTTGGCCGGATAGGCGGCGTCGGACAGGGCCTTGGAAAGGGCGGTGTCGAAGGCTGCCGCCTGTTCCTTGGCATCGGCGGCGAGGCCATCATAGGACGGGATGATGACCGAGCCGACCTTCACCTGGGCCGGGCTGCCGGCGGGCGCCACTTCGTTGGAATAGGGCGTGCCGCGCTTGACGAGGCCGGTCTTGGCGACGTCGCAGGACGAGGTGAACTTCGACGTGCCGACCGGGTTGAACTGGAACGTGCAGGTGGCCGGATCGGCGATGACGACGACCGGCGACGTGGCGACGGCCTGTTCGAGGGCCGGGTTGGCGTAGTGGGTGACCGCCTTGAAGATCGGGAAATAGGTCACGGCGGCGATCAGGCAACCGGCCATGATGATCGGCTTGCGGCCGATCTTGTCCGAGAGCCAGCCGAAGAAGACGAAGAAGGGCGTGCCGATGAGCAGCGAGCCGGCGATCAGCAGGTTCGCGGTCTGGGCATCGACCTTCAGGGTCTGGGTCAGGAAGAACAGGGCGTAGAACTGCCCGGTGTACCAGACCACGGCCTGACCGGCGGTGAGGCCGAAGAGCGCGATGAGGACGATCTTCAGATTGCCCCACCGGGCGAAGCTCTCGGTCAGCGGGGCCTTCGAACGGGTGCCTTCTTCCTTCATCTTCTGGAACATCGGCGATTCGTTCAGCTGCAGCCGGATCCACACCGAGATGCCGAGCAGGAGCACCGAAACCAGGAAGGGAATGCGCCAGCCCCAGCTTTCGAAGGCCTCGTTCGACATCGACAGGCGCACGCCGAGGATGATGAGCAGGGACAGGAAAAGGCCGATCGTCGCGGTCGTCTGGATCCAGGACGTATAGGTGCCGCGCTTGTCGTTCGGGGCATGTTCCGCGACATAGGTCGCGGCGCCGCCATATTCACCGCCGAGGGCGAGGCCCTGCAGCAGGCGAAGGCCGACGAGGATGATCGGAGCCGCCATGCCGATCGAGGCATAGGACGGCAGGATGCCGACGACGAAGGTCGAGGCGCCCATCATCAGGATGGTGATGAGGAAGGTGTATTTGCGGCCGACGAGATCGCCGAGCCGGCCGAACACCAGGGCGCCGAAGGGGCGCACGGCAAAACCGGCGGCGAAGGCCATCAGCGCGAAAATGAAACCCGCCGTCGGATTGACGCCGGAAAAGAACTGTTTCGAAATCACGGCCGCAAGCGAGCCGTAAAGGTAGAAGTCGTACCATTCGAAAACGGTGCCGAGCGAAGAGGCGAAAACGACCTTCCGCTTCTCGGCGGCTTCGGCGCGCTCGCTCGCGCGGCCGGCAGACACGCTGACCATATGAACCTCCCTTGACGGTTTTTCCGTCTGTTGTGCCCCCGCTGCAGCCGGATTGTTGACCCCGGCCTTTATCGGTCATGACAGTGGTACTTGAGGTCGCGTCAGGGTTGATCCCCGACGATGGTCGAAGCGGTCGTGACTTTGGTATTGGATGCGTCGCGACAATTGTCGTGCTGCAATGCAATGTAATCGCGCCGGTGTGACTTCGAGAGCCGGTGGGTCTCTTGAAAAAATGGACAATTCCCTGCTTTGGCGCCTAGATGACAGTCTGGGCCGAAGGGAGGGATATCATCCATGTTGCAGGACTGGGCAATCCTGTTGATGTCGCTTCTCTACATCGGCAGCCTGTTCGCCATCGCCTATATCGGCGACTGGCGACCGCGCCGTGCCGCGACCTCGCAGCACCTGATCTATGCCCTGTCGCTGGCGATCTACTGCACGTCCTGGACCTTCTACGGCAGCGTCGGCCGCGCGGTCTCGACCGGCTGGGATTTCTTCCTGATCTTCGTCGGGCCCATCCTGGTCATGCTGTTCGGCCACCGCCTGCTGGCCCGCATGGTGCTGATCGCGCGCAACCAGAACATCACCTCGATCGCCGATTTCATCGGCTCGCGCTATGGCAAGAGCCGGGCGGTCTCGGCCATGGTCGCCGGCCTCGCCATCGTCGGGGTGCTGCCCTATATCGCCCTGCAGCTGAAGGCGGTGTCCGACAGTTTCGATGCCGTGGTCGGGGTGCCTGTCTCGCGTCCCGGCGATTTCTATGCCTGGCGCGACACGGCGCTGATCGTCGCCGTGATGATGGCCGTCTTCACCATGCTGTTCGGCATCCGCCGCGCCCAGGCGACCGAACAGCACCGCGGCATGATGCTGGCGATCGCCTTTGAATCGCTGGTGAAGCTGGCGGCCTTCGTCGCCGTTGGCCTCTATGTCACCTATGAAGTCTTCGGCGGCTTCGAGGGCCTGGTGCGCCATGTCAACACCGAGCCGGCGTTGAAGCACCTGGCGCAGCCGACCGTCACCCTGAACTGGATCACCCTCACGGTCCTGTCTGGTCTTGGCTTCCTGTGCCTGCCGCGGCAATTCCATGTCGCGGTGATCGAGCATGGTCCGGGCAATCACCTCGGGACCGCCCGCTGGCTGTTCCCGCTCTATCTCGTCGTCATCAATCTTTTCGTGGTGCCCATCGCGGTCGCCGGCATGGCGGCCTCGCCCGCCGGGACCAATCCCGACATGTATGTCCTCGCCGTGCCGATGATGCATGGCAACGACCTGCTCTCGACCTTCGTCTTCATCGGCGGATTGTCGGCGGCGACCAGCATGGTGATCGTCGCCTGTCTTGCCCTGTCGATCATGGCTTCGAACGAAATCGCCATGCCCTTCCTGCTGCGCTGGCGCCGGCTCGACCGGCACGACAGCGGCCGGGTGGTCGTGGTCACCCGGCGGGCCGCCGTCGTCATCGTGCTGCTTCTTGGCTATCTCTACGAAAAGGCGCTGGCCAGCCAGATCTCGCTGGTCTCGATCGGCCTCATTTCCTTCGCCGCCGTGGCGCAATTCGCGCCGTCGCTGATCCTTGGCCTGTTCTGGCGCAACGCCCACCGCAATGGCGCGGTCGCCGGACTCGCGATCGGCGGGGCGGTCTGGCTCTACGCGCTGTTCCTGCCCTCGATCCTCGGCAGCGACGCGCTGGCGGTGGCGCCGCTTAGCCCCCTGCTGCCATCGGCTCTCGCGGCGCTCGATCCGCTCAGTCAGGGGGTCGTGGTCAGTCTGGGCCTGAACATGCTGTTCCTCGTCACCGTCTCGCTGTTCTCGGTGCCACACAAACGGGATCGCGACCAGGCCGAGGCCTTCGTGATGCCGCAGGTCGAGCTTGATGCCGAAACCGTGCAGCGGGCGGGGGCCGGCATGTCGGTCGAGGAGTTGAAGGCCCTGTCCGCCCGCTTCATCGGCACGGAACAGGCGGAGGTCGCCTTCGCCGGCATCGAGCGCACGGGCGTCAATGTCGCCGCCTTCACCGAGCGCCTGTTGTCGGGCGTCATCGGCGCCGCCTCGGCGCGGGTGGTGATCGCCTCGGCGCGTCAGGGCTCCCGCCTGTCGGGCCGGGCGATGCGGGCGGTGCTGGGCGAGGCGTCGGAGGCGATCCGGCAGAATTTCACCCTGCTGCGCACCACCCTCGACCATGTCAGCCAGGGCATCGCGGTGTTCGACCGCGATCGCCGTCTGGTGACCTGGAACGAGCGCTTCTTCGACATGCTGTGGCTGCCGCGCGATCAGGCGCGGGTCGGGACGTCGACCGGCGAACTCGGGGTCATCGGGCGCCTGCGCTCGCTCGGGGCGGCGCTGACCATGCCCGCCGGCGGCATGGCGACGGTGCGCCAGGTCGAGCGGCCGGATGGCGCCCGCGTCGAGCTGCGCTTCGATCCGATGCCGGGCGGCGGCTTCTCGATCATGGTCACCGATGTCACCGAGCGTTACATCGCCGAGGCCGCCCTGAAACAGGCGAACGAAAGCCTGGAGCGCCGGGTGGACGAGCGCACCGCCGACCTGACCAGGGTCATCGCCGAATTGCATCAGGCGCGCACCGCGGCCGAGGAAGCCAACCTCGGCAAGACCCGCTTCCTCGCCGCCGCGAGCCACGACCTGTTGCAGCCGCTTCACGCCGCCCGCCTGTTCGCCACGGCGCTGGCCGACCGCCACCCGGCGGAGCCGCTGGTGGCCAAGGTCGACCAGGGCCTGGGCGCGGTCGAGGTGCTGCTGGATGCCCTGCTGGATATTTCCCGGCTCGATCAGGGCGTGATGAGCCCGGATCTGCAGCCGGTCGCCCTCGGCCCCCTAATGGAAGGCATCGCCTCGACCCTGGCGCCGCTGGCGGCCAGGCGGGGCGTCGAGCTTGTCGTCATGCCGTCCAGGCTCGCCGTGCGCAGCGACCCGCAGCTGCTGCGCCGGGTGATCCAGAACTATCTCTCGAACGCGATACGTTACAGCGACCCTTCCCGCCCGCGCTGCCGCGTGCTGATCGGGGCGCGCAGGCGGGGCGACATGGCCGTGGTCGAGGTCTGGGACAGCGGTATCGGCATCGCTCCCGAGCAGCAGGACGCGGTCTTCGGCGAATTCGTCCGTCTCGGCCCCAAGGTCGAGGAACAGGGGGCGAGGGGGCTTGGCCTTGGCCTCGCCATCGTCGAGCGCATCTGCCGCATTCTCGATCATCCGATCGGCCTGCGATCGCAGGTCGGGCGGGGCTCGGTCTTCTCGGTCGCGGCGCCGCTGACCGAGGCGCCGGCGATCCGCCGCGCCCCGGTGGAAAGCCGCCCGGTCGAGTTGCCGCAGCATCGTCTGTCGGTTCTCGCGGTCGATGACGAGGCGGCGATTCGGGAAGCGATCACGGCTCTGCTGCAGGGCTGGTCCTGCGATGTCGTCGCCGTCGAATCCGTCGACGCGGCGAAGGAGGCGATGCGCGCCAGCGGCCGGACGCCGGACGTCATCCTGGTGGATTATCACCTCGGTGGCAGCAGCAACGGCCTTGCCGCGATCACCGCCCTGCGTCAGCAGGCTGGCCGCCTGTTGCCGGCGGCCCTGATCACCGCCGACCGCGAGCCGCGCCTGCGTCAGGAAGCCAAGCGCCATCAGGTGGAATTGCTGCCGAAGCCGGTGAAGCCCGCAGCGCTCCGCGCGTATCTCGATCACCTGCGCAAGCAGCAGCAGGACATGGCGGCGGCCAGTTGAGGGCCACCGCCGACAGGGGTTCAGTCGACCGTCTTGAAATCCAGCAGGCGGGCGGAAATCACGGCCTGGGTGCGGCTGTGCACGCCGAGTTTCTTCAGGATCGCGGTGACATGGGCCTTCACCGTCGCCTCGCCGACGCCGAGTTCGAAGGCGATCTGCTTGTTCAGAAGGCCCTGAGACATCATCGACAGGACCTTGAGCTGCTGCGGCGTCAATTCGCCGAGGCGGGAGGCGATTTCCTGCCGGCTGGTGCCGGTGCCCGCGGGCGCGGCGCGCGGAATGGGCAGCCACACCTGGCCGTCGAGAATCTGGCCGATCGCCTCGGCGATGGTCTCGAGCGGCGCCGATTTCGGGATGAAGCCGGCGGCGCCGAATTCGATCGCGCGGCGCATGATCGTTTCGTCGTTGGTCGCCGATACCATGGCGACCGGCACCAGGGGATGGGCCGCGCGCATGGTGGCAAGGCCGGTGAAGCCGTCCATGCCCGGCATGTTGAGATCGAGGATGACGAGATCGACGGTGCCCAGCCGGTCCACAGCCGCCTTGGCCTCGTCGAGGCTGGAGGCGTCGACCACCTGGACGTCGCTCAGATTCTGCATCAGGGCGTGGCGCATGGCGTCCCGCACGAGGGGATGATCGTCGGCGATGACGACCGTCCAGCCGCTTTCCGTACTGTCCATGGTTGTGATCTTCTTGTTCCTCCCCGCCAGAGCGTAGCGGCCCGACGCCGGGTAACGCAACGCTCTTGCTCATCCAACCCTGTTCCCGCCCGAAAGTATAGGCCTTAGACCTAAGTAGGGGATGGCCAGTGGCCAGCCCTGCCGGTAAACGATGACCAACGGCACACAAGACGCCGAATATCCAAGCAACGACGACCCGGGGGGATGCTCTGATCTGCGCCACCGGTCTGTCCTGAAGATGGGGGGCGCTTTGAGCGATCTGGTTCTGGAAACAAAGGGCCTGACCAAGGAATTTCGTGGCTTTGTCGCCGTGAAGGACGTGAACCTGCGGGTGCGTCGCGGCAGCATCCATGCCTTGATCGGTCCGAACGGCGCCGGCAAGACCACGGTCTTCAACCTGCTGACCAAATTCCTGCAGCCCACGGCCGGCACCGTGCGCTTCAACGAGCATGACATCAGTCACGCCAAGCCCGCCGACATCGCCCGCATGGGCGTGGTCCGTTCCTTCCAGATTTCCGCGGTGTTTCCGCATCTGACGGTGCTGGAGAACGTGCGCGTCGCCCTGCAGGCGCGAAGCTCGAAGGTGTTCCATTTCTGGCGCTCGATCCGCGAACTCGATCATCTCGACGCCCGGGCGGCGCAGCTGGTCGAGGATGTCGGTCTTGGCCCGTTCCTCCACACGACGGCGGTCGAATTGTCCTATGGCCGCAAGCGCGCGCTCGAGATCGCGACCACCCTCGCGCTCGATCCCGAACTGATGCTGCTCGACGAGCCGACGCAAGGCATGGGCCATGAGGACGTGGGCCGTATCATCGACCTGATCCGCCGCATTCGCAAAGGCCGCACCATCCTGATGGTGGAACACAACATGTCGGTGGTCTCGGGCCTGTCCGACACGATCACCGTGTTGCAGCGCGGCCAGATTCTCGCCGAAGGCCCCTACGAGACCGTCTCCAAGAATCCCGCCGTCATCGAAGCCTACATGGGGACCGAACATGGCTGACGCCGCCGTGAAACCGCAGCCGTCCGCCACCGGCGCGACCCGTCTGAAGATCGAGGGGCTGAACGCCTATTACGGCGAGAGCCATGTTCTTCATGGCGTCGATATCGAGGTGAAGCGGGGCGAAGTGGTCGCGCTGCTCGGCCGCAACGGCGCCGGCAAGACCTCCACCTTGCGCTCGATCATGGGGCTCGTCGGTCGCCGCACCGGCTCGATCGTCTTCGACGGGGTCGAGACCCTGAAGCTGGCACCGCATCGCATCGCCCGTCTCGGCATCGGTTATGTCCCGGAAGAGCGGGGCATCTTCGCCAGCCTGAACGTGCAGGAAAACCTGATGCTGCCGCCGGTGATCAAGCCGGGCGGCATGTCGGTGCCCGACATTTTCACGCTGTTCCCCAATCTGAAGGAGCGGCTCTACAGCCCCGGCACCAAACTGTCGGGCGGCGAGCAGCAGATGCTGGCGATCGCCCGCATCCTGCGCAGCGGCGCCGACTTCATCCTGCTCGACGAGCCGACCGAGGGCCTCGCCCCCGTCATCGTGCAGCAGATCGGGGCCGCCGTCCGCCGCCTGAAGGAAAGCGGCATGACCATGATCGTCGTCGAACAGTCGATTCATTTCGTCTCGACCATCGCCGATCGCTTCTACGTCATGGAGGACGGTCATGTGGCCGACACCATGACCGCGGCCGAACTGGCCGCCAATCGGGATCGACTCGTTACCTATCTCGGCGTGTAATTCCAGCAACGAAACGGGCCGGCGCACCAGGCATTGCCGGCCTTACTGGGGAGGAAGTCATGTTCAAGAAGTCTCTACTCGCGGGCGTCGCGCTGTCGGCCATGCTGTCCGGCGCTGCCCTGGCGGAAGGCCTGTCCGGTGACAAGGTCGTCATCGGCGTGCTGACCGACCTGTCGGGTGTCTATGCCGACGTGGCGGGCAAGGGCTCGATCGTCGCGGTCGAAATGGCCGTCGCCGATTACGGCGGCAAGGTCCTCGGCAAGCCCATCGAAGTGATCACCGCCGACCACCAGAACAAGGCCGACATCGCGGTGAACATCGCCCGCGAATGGATCGACACCAAGGGCGCCGACGCCCTCGTCGACCTCGTCACCTCCAGCGTCGGTCTCGGCGTGCAGGGTGTCGGCGGCGAGAAGGGTGTCGTCACCATCAATTCGGGCGCGGCCACGGTCCGCCTGACCCAGAAGGAATGCACGGCGACGTCGTTCCACTGGATCTACGACACCTATTCGCTCGCCCATGTGACGACGCCTTCGGTGGTCGCCGATGGCGGCGACAGCTGGTTCATCATCACGGCGGACTACGCCTTCGGTCACAGCCTCGAGGCTGACGCCAAGACGGTTCTGGGCGAGCTTGGCGCCAAGGTCGTCGGCTCGGTCCGGCACCCGTTCCCCTCGGCCGACCTGTCGTCCTTCCTGCTGCAGGCGCAGTCGTCGGGCGCCAAGGTCGTCGCCCTCGCCAATGCCGGCCAGGACACGATCAACTCGGTGAAGCAGGCGGCGGAATTCGGCATCGTCGCCGGTGGCCAGAAGCTGGTCGCGCTGCTCGCCTTCCTGTCGGACATCCATTCGATCGGTCTCGAACTCGGCCAGGGCCTGCTGGTCACCACCGGTTTCTATTGGGACCTCGACGACGAGACCCGGGGCTTCTCGAAGAAATTCTTCGACAAGTTCGGCAAGATGCCGACCATGGTTCAGGCCGCCGATTATTCGGCCACCCTGCACTATCTGAAGGCGATCGAGGCCGCCGGCACCGACGATGGCAAGGTGGTCGCCGCCAAGATGAAGGAACTTCCGGTGAAGGACGCCGTGATCCACGAAGGCAAGATCGCCGCCAACGGCCGCGTCGTTCACGACATGTATCTCATGGAAGTAAAGAAGCCTTCGGAATCGACGGGCGAATGGGACCTCTACAAGCTGGTGAAGACGGTGCCGGGCGCCCAGGCGTTCCAGGACCCGGCGAAATCCGGCTGCGCCCTCGCGCAGTAACGGTCTAGCCCTCGCCTCCCTGACGACGACGGATCGGTTTACCCATGTTTGAACTTCTCGGCATTCCGCCACAGGCCCTGTTCGGCCAGCTCTTGCTCGGTCTCATCAATGGCTCCTTCTATGCCTTGCTGAGTCTCGGGCTCGCCGTGATCTTCGGCATGTTGAACGTGATCAACTTCGCCCATGGCGCCCTCTACATGGTCGGCGCTTTCGTGGCCTGGTACCTGATGCAATATCTGGGTATCGGCTATTGGGGCGCGTTGATCCTCACCCCCGTCGTCGTCGGGGCTCTTGGCCTCGTGATCGAGAAGACGATGCTGCGGCATCTCTACAAGCTCGATCACCTCTATGGCCTGCTGCTCACCTTCGGCCTCGCCCTCATTCTCGAGGGCGGGTTCAAGTATCAATACGGTGTCTCGGGCCAGTCCTATCCGGTGCCGGCCGCGCTCAGCGGCGGCACCAACCTCGGCTTCATGTTCCTGCCCTTCTACCGGGGTTGGGTCGTCGCGCTGTCGATCGTCGTCTGCATCGCCACCTGGTACGCGATCGAGAAGACGCGCCTCGGCTCCTATCTGCGCGCGGCGACGGAGAATCCGAAGCTCGTCCAGGCCTTCGGCATCAATGTGCCGGTCATGATCACCATGACCTATGGCGCGGGTGTCGCCCTCGCCGGCCTCGCCGGGGTGATGGCGGCGCCGATCTATTCGGTCAATCCGCTGATGGGCTCCAACCTCATCATCGTGGTCTTCGCGGTCGTCGTGATCGGCGGCATGGGCTCGATCTTCGGCGCGGTCGCCTCGGGCTATCTGCTCGGGCTGATGGAAGGCCTGACCAAGGTCTTCCTGCCGGAAGCCTCGAACATCGTCGTCTTCCTCATCATGGTGGTGGTGCTGCTGCTGCGCCCCGCTGGCCTCTTCGGACGGGAGCGCTGATCATGGCCGTCGTCAAATCCATCCGCCCCAGCGGCACCGTTTCCGGCCGCTTCACCGGCAATACAAGGCTGATCATCGGCGTCCTGCTGATCGCCGCCTTGCTGGTCGCGCCCTATGTCGCCTATCCCGGCTTCCTGATGAAGGCGCTGTGCTTCGCGCTCTTCGCCTGTGCCTTCAACCTGATGCTCGGCTTCGTCGGCCTGCTGTCCTTCGGCCATGCGGCGTTCTTCGGCACGGCGGCCTATGCCTCGGGCTATGCCGCCAAGGTCTGGGGCCTGACGCCCGAACTGGCGATTCTCTTCGGTGGCCTGGTCGGCGGCGCGATGGGGCTGGTCATCGGTGCCATCGCGATCCGGCGCCAGGGCATTTATTTCGCCATGATCACCCTCGCCATTTCGCAGATGGTGTTCTTCTTCGCCATCCAGGCGGGGTCGATCACCGGCGGCGAGGATGGTCTGCAGGGCGTGCCGCGCGGCAATCTGTTCGGCCTGATCAGCCTCGAAGATTCGCTGACCATGTATTATTTCGTGCTGGCGGTCTTCCTGCTCGGCTTCGGGCTGATCTGGCGCATCGTGAATTCGCCTTATGGCGCCGTGCTCAAGGCGATCCGCGAGAACGAGCCGCGGGCGATTTCGCTCGGCTACCGGGTCGACCGTTTCAAGGTTCTGGCCTTCACCCTTTCGGCCGCGCTGACCGGCGTCGCCGGCGGCACCAAGGCGATCGCGGTCCAGCTGGCCTCGCTGACCGACGTTCAGTGGCAGATGTCGGGTGAAGTCATCCTGATGACCCTGCTCGGCGGCGTCGGCACCCTGGTCGGTCCGGCGGTGGGCGGCGCGCTGGTGGTCGGGCTCGAGAATTATCTCGCGACCTCGGGCCTGCCGGTGACCATGGTGATCGGCGTCGTCTTCGTCGTCTGCGTGCTCGTGTTCCGCCGCGGCATCGTCGGCGAGATCAACGTCTTCCTCGGCCGCCGTCGCTGAGGGCCGGACTTCGGTCCGGGCTTGCCGCTGACAGGGCGACACGGTTAAGTGTCGCCCTGTTTGGTTTCCGCCGGTCTCCTCCATGAATGAACATCGCGTGTGGCAGCGGTTCCTGTCGGGCCGCCGCCTCGATCTCGCCAATCCGTCGCCCTTCGATTTCGAGGACACGGATCTCGCCCTCGGCCTGTCGCGGGTGGCGCGCTGGAACGGCGCGACCAAGGGCGAATTCGCCTATTCCGTCGCCCAGCACAGTCTCGATGTCCTTGCCGAAATCCGCCGCGCAACGCCCGCCTCGCGCCTCTCGATCAAGCTCGAACTGGCGACCCTGCTGCATGACGGGGCGGAGGGGCTGCTGGGCATGGATGTGATCACGCCCCTGAAACCCGTGCTCGGCGCCGACTGGCGGCGGCTGGAAGACGGCGTGCAACGGGCGATCCACCTGCGCTATGGCCTAGCCTATCCGTTGCCGCCCGACATGGCGAAACGGATCAAGAAGGCCGACCGCGCCCTCGCCACCACCGAGGCCGTGCAACTCGTCGGCCTGACCCTGGTCGAGGCCCGCGACCCGACCACCTTCGGCATGGTCGAGCCGCCGCTGGAGCGCATCCTGACGCCCTGGCCGGCGAAACGGGCCGAGACCGAATTCCTCGCCGAACTCCGCCGCCTCGCGGGTTATGCCGGGGTGGGGTAACCTCGATCATCATCCCGGCGAAGGCCGGTATCTCGCGACGAGAAGGCGGCTAACCGCGCTTCCTCAGGAGATACATCGGCATCCGGCCGAACTGCTTGGCGGTCGGGATGGTGCCGACATATTCCGAACTGAAGTCGGGCGAGGTCAGCGCGAGTTCGGCGGCGAAGGCTTCCGAGACGAAAACCTTGCCGGTGAAGGCGATCGGCTCGATCCGGGCGCAGCGCGTGACCTGCGCGCCGTAGAAGGTCTCTTCCTCCAGCACATTGTCCCAGCTCGAATAGATCGGCCCGACATGGCCGCCGACCCGTAAAGCCAGGCCTTCCGGCAGGCCCAGGGTGGCAAGGTCGATCCGTTCCATCTCGTCCTGCAGATCGAGGGCGAGGGCGGCGGCCGAGGGCGCGTCGCGCATGATCGTATGGATCGCATCGCCCCAGGTGTTCTTGAACAGGATCGAATCCCGGTGACGGCGGGTCGCCCGCGCCAGCGCGCCCATGACCTCGCGGAAGAACACCGGGATGGTCACGTCGTTCAGCTTGGAGAAACCCTTGACGTCGCAGAAGAGCAGGGCGCGCAGCACCCGGTGGGGCGCCTGCGCGGCATCGCCGGGCGCGGCCTGCGCCGGGACAGCGGCAATGCCGGGGGTTACCGGCACCATCGAAGGCGTGCCTTCGGGCCAGATCACCTCGCCATCGCGCTTCATGTCGGTGCGCCAGAAGGCGACATCGGCGGCGGTGCCGGCGAGACCCGCGCCACCGACGCCGTCCCAGACCGCCAGCTGCACGGCCGGGCCGCCGATCATGTCGGCGCGGATGACCGCGAGACCCATGGCGTAGCGCGCGGCATAGCCGAATATCTCGTCGTCGCCGAGGAAGGGATCGAAGGTCGCCAGCGAGATCCGCATCCGCGGGTGGTGGATCAGGCGCTCGAAACGCGCCACCCAGTCGGGACCGGAATCGGCGACCGAGATACGCACGAAATCCTCATAGGCGAAGGGCAGCACGGCATGGACCTCGCCCCCTGCGGCGAGAATCGCCTCGGCGAAGAGGATATCGGCGCCCGAGGCGAGCGAGCCATAGCCGAAGCGGATGTCGTGGCGGGCGATGGCCGCGCGGATGCCTTCGGCCACGGCATCCTCCAGGGCGGCGGGAAAGCGGCCGGGCCGGCCCCAGGGGGTGAGGCGGTGTCCGGTATAATGGGCGACCGTCGGCGGCGTCATCGGGTCGAGAATCGTCGGGTCCAGATTGCGTTCGGCGATAATCAGCCGCAATTGCCGCCGCGTGGATGCAACGCCCGTCACATCGAGATCGGAAACCGCCATCGCCTCGCGCACGGCGTCCCGCGCCGCTTCCCCTTCGCCGAGGATCAGGGCGGCTTCGGCGGCGGTCGCCAGGTCCCAGAAGCTGGCCGGCCGCGCCTCGCCCTCCAGGATACCCTGCAGGTGACGGCGGGCGATCTGGGCGAATTCCCGCGCGTTCACCTCGTCCCCGGCGAGGAGATAGAGGGTCGCGGCGTTGATCGCCGGGTAATAGTCGGGATAGCGGACATAGGCGGCGCGATAGGTGCCGGCGGCCTCCAGCAGCTTGGCCGCGCGCGCGGGACCGGACAGGGCCAGCGCCTCGTCCTTCTCGATCCGGCCGAGCAGGGTCGCGTAATCGAGGCCGAGATCGGGATCGAGGCCATATTCGAAATAGCGCCGGTGGGCGAGTTCGCTCGCCCCGGCCCGGGCCAGGCACAGCACCGCCTCATAGGCGAGGCGGGCGTCAGGCCCGCCGTCCTCGATCGCGCCGCGAGCGCGGTCGAAGGCTTCGAACAATTCACCGCGCTTTCGCGCCGCGCGCACCTCGACGAGGATATCCTCGACGGTTTGTGGCAGGACGGGGCCGCGGTCAGGCAAGATCGACCAGAGCCCGCAATTGCGCGGGGGCGTTGAGGGTGATCACGCCCTTGTCGATCGAGATGAGGCCGCTGTCGCGCCACAGGGCGAACTGCTTGTTCACCGCTTCCCGCGAGGTGCCGACCAGGGCGCCGAGTTCGCGCTGCGACAGTTTCATGCGCAGGCGCAACTTGCCACGGCCATCCTTGTCGCCGGAGGTTTCGGCCAGGCTGAGCAGCCATTTCGCCAGCCGCGCCTCCAGCCCGAGGAAGGCCCGGTCCTCGAGCGCGTTGGAGACCCAGCGCACCCGGCCGCAGAGGATTTCGAGCAGGCTGAAGCAGAGATCCGGGCTCTGCCGCAGGTAGGGCACGAAATGGCGCCGTGGCATGTGGAACAGGGTGGTCGGCCCGATCGCCGCGGCATCGGCGGAGCGCGATTTGCCGTCGATGAGCGCGATTTCACCGAAGAGATCGCCGGGGCCCAGGATGTTGAGGGTGATTTCCCGCCCCTCGGCGTCACCGGCGAAGATCCGCACCTGGCCTTCGAGAATGCCATAGAGCCCGTCGCCATCGTCGCCCTTGGCGAAAATGATCTGATCGTCGGCATAGCCATGCGTGCTGGAAAAAGCGATCAGGTCGTCGAGGACCTTTTCGGATACATCCTGAAGCAGGAAATGCCGTGTCAGCAGCGCGCGTCGCCGCGCGCGTTGGTCTTCGATCATACCCCCCGGTCCCCGGCTTGGCGCTTCGCAATCGTGCCGGCATATTGAAGCCTCGCGCTCTGGCGGCCAAGTCTTTACCGTGCCGCAAGCCCGAAGGGCGCCCCAAGACGAGGAAATAATGTCCGCCGACTCCGTCGATTCCGAACTGGCCACCCTGACGGCCAATGTCGATACCGCCATCGCGCTGCTCGGCGATTCGCCGGACGAGGCGACGGTGGCGCGTCTGCTCGACGGCAGTCGCCGCCTGGTCGACGCCCTGATGTCGCGCCGCCTCGCGGCCGAGGCGCAGGCGCATCTCGACCGGGTCTGGACTCTGGACGGGCTGGGCGATCACCCGATCGAGCGGGCGATTCTGGGCTTTCTGTCCGTTCGCGTGCTGCAGGCATCGGGCGGGCACGAGACGGCGGTGGCGCGGGCGCGCGAGGTCTCGGCCCTGATCACCGGCAGCCGGGGCGATGGCCGCGGCCTTGGCGCGCCCTTGCAGGCCGATCTGGCACAGGCCCGGGCGGCATCGCTCGAGACCCTCGGCCGGCGGGAGGAAGCGCGCGATGCGCAAGCGGAAGCGGTCGCCCGCCGCGCCGGCCTTATTGGCCGCAGCGATCTGCCGGATCAGCGCGCGGGCCTCGCCTCGGCCCGCAACGCCCTCGGCCGGCTTCTCCTAAGCCTCGGCGAGACCGAGGCGGCGATCGAGGAATTGTCGACCTGCATCGCGGAACTGCGCGAATTCGCCGAGGCGACGGAAGGCAAGCTGCCGCCGTCGCTGTTCAATACTCATGCCGCCGCCTGCAACCGCCTGGGCCGGGCGCTCGCCGCCGCCGGCCGGCCGCTGGAGGCCCATCCCCACCTGATGACTTCGGTCGAGAGCATGCGCAGCCTGATCAACGAGACGCGGAACCTCGGTCTCGTCGACGATTTCCTGACCGCGCTCGGCGATCTCGAAAAGGCCGAAAAGGCGCTGGGCAATGACGCCGTCGCCGGCAATCTGGCGGCGGAGGCGGCGCGCTGGCGCCGCCACCTCGAAGACCAGCGCCGCTGATCAGGGCTTGGCGGGCGCGGCACCGTCCGGAGGGAAAGGCCCATCCGGCGGCGCGCCCTCCGGGCCAGGCGGTGGCGGTGGCGGGCCGTCCTGCGGCGGGCCGCCGGCTTCGTGACGGCGCGGCCGCTCGGGCCGGGCCGGCGGGGTGAAGCGCCTGCGATCCGCCGCCGACATCCGCGAGACCGCCTCGACGAAGGAATGCTGTACCCGGGACTGCACGCTGGCGGACAGGGCCGTCAGCTTGTCGAGCGCGGCGTCCAGCGCCGCGCGGTCCAGCGTATCGGCATAGAGCAGGGTCTTGATCTCGGCGCGCAGGACCCGCATCTCCTTGTAGGTATCCTTCAGGTCGCGGCGGGCGTCGCGCATGGTGGCCCGGACGGCGGCGCGGCCCTCGGGCGAGATTTCGCCGAACAGGCCTTCCGCCCCGGTCGGGCTCTCGAAACTGAAGGGCGGGGGCGGATTGTCGAAGCGACGCGACACGACGATGCCGGCGACGACCAGATTGGCCGCCAGCGACAGGGTCAGGGCGGCGATGAGGCCGATGATCCAGCGGCGTTCAACTGTCATGATTGTCTCCGGCGGTCAGGGCCTGGATTTCGTAACTCTGGGCATCGTCGCCATAGGTCGTCGTCAGTGGATCGCCGACCATGCCGGTCCAGCCGGCGAAAATGCCGACCAGCAGTGAAGCCGCGAGGGCGAAGACGGCCGGGGCCAGTACCCGGCGGGTGGGGAAGGGCACGATATTGTCGCGAAGGGCCTGACCGGAAGCCCGGGCCGCCGCCAGGATGCGGGCCTTGAGATCGCTCACGTCCGGCATCGGGGCGCGCAGGACGGTCGCCGTGGCCTCGGCGGCGCTCAGGGCTTCGCGCGCCACCGCCGAGTGCCGCAGCAATTCGCGCCCGGCGGCGGCCGATGGCGCCGGCCAGCAGGAAAGATCGGGGCCATGGCGGTCGAGCGCATGGGTGAAATGGATCAGGGTCATGGTCTTGGTCATCAGCTTGCCTCCGCCGGGGCATAGGCGGCGAGGCTGGCGCGCAGCGCGCGTCTTGCCCTCACCAGCAGGGATTCGAGGGCGCCTTCGGTAATCTCCAGCGCGGCCGAGGCTTCGCCCTGGCTGAAGCCGTCGATCAGGCACAGGCGAACCGCCTGGGACTGACGCTCCGGCAGGCCCGCCAGCGCGGCTTCGAGCGCCCGGCCCAGGGCGGCGCGCAGGGTCGCCGCCTCCGGACTTTCACCCGGATCGACGGGCTCGGGGATATCGTCCAGCGCGCCCGGCCGGACTTTCCGCATGTGATCGAGCGAGAGATTCATCACGATCCGCCATAGCCAGGTCGAGACCAGCGCCGTCGGCTGCCAGTCCGCCGCCCGGGTCCAGACACGAAGAAAGGCTTCCTGCGCGATTTCGTCCGCGATGGCCCGGCTGCCGGTGACACGCTGGGCCAGCGCGACGGCGCGTGACAGGTGCCGATCCATGAGCAGGGCGAACGACCGCTCGTCGCCCAGCGCGATGCGGGCCATCAGAGCGGTATCGTCTTCCCCTGCCGTCGTCGCCTCGGGCTTGCCGCCCATGGTGCGGTCCTGTCCTGCCTTGGTTACGGGGTTGTAACGCCCGGTCGGCTATTTTCCTGCGGTGCCTTTTCGCGGCCCCTTTTCGGGGACAGCGTGCTGCACTAGGGTCTGCCCCTCCCGGCCTTGTGGCCGGTGCGTATTGGTCGAGGCTAGCATGGTCGAACCCCATCTGCGCGAGTTGCCCGAGGACAGGCCGAATGGCCTCGACGCGGACCTGCACGCCGATGCCGTCGCCGCCCTCGACACCGAGGACCGGGACACGATCCGAGCCGCCGCGGGCGAACTTCACGTCGCCGATCTGGCCGATCTGATCGAACAGCTGAGCCATGACCGGCGCCGCCTGCTGATCGAGGCCCTCGGCGGCGATCTCGATCCCGAGCTTCTGTCGGAATTGCACGGCCCGGTGCTGACCGAGGTCCTCGACCTGATCGGCCCGCGCGAGGCGGCGGCGGCCCTCAGCCAGCTCGAGACCGACGACGCGGTCTATGTCCTCAACGAATTCGACGACGCGCATCAGCGCGAGGTTCTGGCCGAGCTTCCGGCCGAGGACCGGCGGACCCTGCAGGCGGGTCTGGCCTACCCGGAAGATTCCGCCGGACGGCTGATGCAGCACGACGTCGTCGCCGTCGCCGATTATTGGACCATCGGCCGCACCCTCGAGTATTTCCGCCAGGAGGCGGATCTGCCCGATCGCTTCTATGAAATCATCGTGGTCGACGGCTTGCGCCGTCCGGTCGGCACCCTGCCGCTCGACCGCATCCTGCGCACCAATGCCGACCTGCCCATCGGCATGATCATGGAGCCGGCGGAACATCTGGTGCCGGTCGACATGGATCAGGAAGAAGTGGCCTTCCTGTTCCAGCAATACCGCCTGATGTCGGCCGCCGTCGTCGACCGGGACGGCCTGCTGGCCGGTGTCATCATGGCCGACGACGTCGCCGACGTGATCGAGGAAGAGGTCGAGGAAGACGCCATGCTGCTCGGCGGCGTCGCCGAGACCGACATCCAGGAAACCGTCTGGACCACCACCCGCACCCGCTTTGCCTGGCTTTTCGTCAATCTGGGCACGGCTTTCCTCGCCTCCGCCGTCATCGGCATGTTCGATGCCGCGATCGAGAAGATCGTCGCGCTGGCGGTCCTGATGCCCATCGTCGCCTCCATGGGCGGCAATGCCGCGACCCAGACCCTGACCGTCGCCGTCCGCACCCTGGCGACGCGCGAGCTGACCGCCGCCAACGCCCGCCGCGTCGTCCTGAAGGAGGCGATGGTCGGGGCGATCAATGGTGTCGTCTTCGCCGCGATCGTCGGCGGCATCGGCTACGCCTGGTTCGGCGACTGGGAACTGGGCGCGGTCTTTGCCCTGTCGATGATCATCAACATGATCGCCGCCGCCCTTGCCGGCGTCCTCGTTCCCGTCACCCTCGACCGGTTGGGGGTGGACCCCGCCGTTGCTTCCGGGGTGTTCGTCACCACGGTGACCGATGTCGTCGGCTTCTTCGCCTTCCTCGGGCTCGCCGCGCTTCTGTTGCTGTGACGGGTGACAAACGGCGGCTGACGGGCTAGACCCTTGGCCACGATCGGCCGAAAGCAGAGTGCCATGGATCTGAGTATCGTCATCCCCGTGCTGAATGAATCCGGCAATGTCGTTCCCTTGCTGGACGAAGTGCTGGCCGCCCTGCGGCCCGTCGGTATCGAATTTGAAGTGATTTTCGTCGACGACGGCTCCGACGACGATACGGCCGCCAAGCTGATCGCCCGGACAAGCGACACGCCGGAGCTGCGCCTCGTCCGCCATGCCAGCCGCTATGGCCAGAGCATGGGCGTGCGCTCGGGCGTGCTCGCCGCGCGCGGGCGCTGGATCGGCACCCTCGACGGCGACCGCCAGAACGACCCCGCCGACCTGCCCGCGATGTGGGCCGCCGCCAACGGGCCGGAGGCGCCGGGCCTGATCGCCGGCGAGCGCATCAAGCGCAACGACAACTGGCAGAAACGCTATGCCTCGCGCTTCGCCAACTGGCTGCGCCAGAAGCTGCTGCATGACGGCGTGAAGGACACGGGCTGCGGCCTGAAGATGTTCCGCCGCGACCTCTTCCTCGAATTTCCGCATTTCGACCATATGCATCGCTATCTGCCGGCGCTGGCCCGGCGTCATGGCGCCAGGGTGCTGCCGGTGCCCGTCCGCCACCGCGCGCGGGAGGAGGGGACGTCGAAATACGGCACCCTCGACCGGGCGCTGGTCGGCGCGACCGATCTGTTCGGTGTCTGGTGGCTGATCCGTCGCTCCCGCTTCCCGATCCGGCTGCGCGATGACGGCGGCGCCCGGTGAACTGACGCTCCCCCGCTCCGGGGGGGTGGCCCGGGGGCTCGTGCTCGTGCTCCTGTGCCTGGCCATGTTCCTGCCCGGTCTCAATCGCCTGCCGCCGACGGATCGCGACGAATCGCGCTTCGCCCAGGCGTCGCGTCAGATGGTCGAGTCCGGCAATTACATCGACATCCGTTTCCAGGACGTGCCGCGCTACAAGAAGCCGGTCGGCATCTACTGGCTGCAATCGGCCGCCGTCGCCGTGATGGGCGAGGGGGCGGATAGTCCGATCTGGGTCTACCGTCTGCCCTCCTTCCTCGCCGGGCTCTGCGCCGTCCTGCTGCTTTACGGCTTCGGCCGGCGGTTCGCCGGCGATGATGTCGCCTTCGCCGCCTCGGCGCTGCTGGCGGCCGCCCTCGTCCTGAACATCGAGGCCCGCCTCGCCAAGACCGACGCCAGCCTTCTGATGGCGACGACCGGGGCGCTGGCCATTTTCGGCACCGTCTATACCCGCGTCGTGGCGGGACGGGCGGTGCCCTGGCTGCTGCCCCTCGCGGGCTGGGCTTTTGTGGGCATCGGCGTGCTGATCAAGGGGCCGATCACGCCCATGGTGGCGGGCCTCGCCGTCGCCAGTCTCGCCGTCGCCGATCGCGGCCGCGGCCGGACGGCGACCTATCTCCGGGCCTTGCGGCCCGTGACCGGGCTGTTGCTGGTCGGCGTCATCGTGCTGCCCTGGCTGATCGCCATCAGCCTGATTTCCAACGGTCAGTTCCTGGCCAATTCGGTCGGCGGCGATCTCGCCACCAAGCTGACCGGCGGGGCGGAAAGCCATGGCGCGCCGCCTGGTTATTATTTCCTGACCATGACCGGCATGTTGTGGCCGGGGGCTTTGCTGGTCGGCCTCGGCCTGCCCTGGGCCTATCAACAGCGGCGGCAGCCTTTCGTCCGCTTCTGCCTCGCCTGGGCGGTGCCGAGCTTCATCGCCTTCGAACTGTTCCCGACCAAGCTGCCGCATTACACGCTGCCCTGCGATCCCGCCCTGCTGCTGCTGGGCGCGGCGGCGGCGCTGGGCGGCTTCCGGCCGGTCTCGCGTCTTGGCCGGATCTGGCGGGTGCTGGTGCTTGCCGGCTTCGGCGGCGTCGGCATCGCGCTGGGCCTCGGCCTCGCCGGGCTGGAATGGCATTTCAGCGGCGGGCCGGGCATCGCCGGGATCGCCGCCGCCCTCGTCGCCGTGCTGGCCACGGTGGCGGTTCTCGTGCTCGAACATCGGGGCCGGGTCACCCGGGCGATCATGGTCATGGTGATCGGCGCCGCCGCCGTTTATGGCGCCGCCTTCGCCGCGATCCTGCCCGGGATCGACGCCGTCTGGCCATCGCGGGTGCTGGCAGCGCGGCTGGACGGGCTTGGCCTCGGAGATGCCCCGGCCCTGCTCGCCGTCGGCTACAGCGAGCCCAGCCTGGTGTTCCTGACGCGGACCGATATCCGCATGACCGGGCCGGAAGCGGCGGCAGCCACCTTCCGCGACACGCCGGGCGCTGTCGCCCTGGTCGAGGCCGGCTCGCGCGCCGCCTTCGACGCCGCCCTCGGCGGCGCGGCGGCCGAGGATCTGGGCCATGTCGAGGGGATCAATATCTCGCGCGGCAAGCCGGTCGATATCGCCATCCTGCGCCGGGCGCCATGACGGCGGGGCGGATCGCCGGCCTCGTCTGGTCGCTCGCCCAGGAGACGCTGGTCGAGACGGCGCGGGGGATCGGCCGACGTTGGCCGCTGAGCCTCGGTTTCGTGGGGACCATCGTGCTGCTGGTCCTCTATGTCGACCGGCCGCTGGCGCTCTGGCTGTGGGCGCTGCCGGCGGCGGACAAGGTGTTTTTCGCCGCGATCAACGATGTCGGCCGGTCGGGCTGGATGTTCGGTGCCGCCGCTGTGGCGCTGGTCGCCGCCCTGCTGCTGCACCGCGACGACTGGGCGATCCGGGCCGCTTTCGTCGTCGGCGCCATCGCCATGGGCGGCTGGGTCGTCAATGTGATGAAGCTGGCCTTCGCCCGGGCGCGGCCCCGCCTTCTCGTCGGCGACGAGGCGACCGGCGATTACGGCTTTCGCGGTTTCTCGATCGATCCCGACTGGAATTCCTTCCCGTCCGGTCATGCCCAGGCCAGCGCCAGCCTCGCCGCCGCCCTGGCCTGCGTCTGGCCGCGCTTCGGCATCGTCTTCCTCGGCCTCGCCCTGTTGCCGGCCCTGGCGCGGGTGGTGAACCTCAATCATTTCGCATCCGACGTCGCGACCGGCTACATGACCGGTTGCCTCGTCACCTTTGCCCTGGCCCGGGCCTGCGCCGCCCGGTCCATCGGGCCCATCACAACAGGGGAGAGACGATGAACACAGGACCGCTGCCCGATTTCGACGACGATCTGGGCGAAGACATCCGCATGTTGCGCCAGTCGGTCGCGGCCTTCACCGCGGCCGAGATCACGCCGCGCGCCGCCGCCATCGACCGCGACAATGATTTCCCGCCCGACCTCTGGCCGAAGCTGGGCGCCCTCGGCGTCCTCGGCATCACGGTCGAGGAGGAATTCGGCGGCTCGGGCCTCGGCTATCTCGAGCATGTCGTCGCGATGGAGGAGATCAGCCGGGGCTCGGCCTCGGTCGGCCTGTCCTACGGCGCTCATTCCAACCTCTGCGTCAACCAGATCCGCCTGAACGGCAGCGCGGCGCAGAAGCAGAAATATCTGCCGGGCCTCGTCGCCGGGACCGCGATCGGCGCCCTCGCCATGTCGGAGACCGGGGCCGGTTCCGACGTGGTTTCCCTCCGCCTGAAGGCGGAGAAGAAGGGTGACCGCTATGTCCTGAACGGCTCCAAGTTCTGGATCACCAATGGGCCGAACGCCGATGTCCTCGTCGTCTACGCCAAGACCGATCCCGCCGCCGGGCCGAAGGGCATCACCGCCTTCCTGATCGAGAAGGGCATGAAGGGCTTCTCGGTCGGGCCGAAGCTCGACAAGCTCGGCATGCGCGGCTCCAACACCGGCGAGCTGATCTTCGAGGATTGCGAAGTGCCGGCGGAAAACATCCTCGGCACCCTTGGCGGCGGCGTGAAGGTGCTGATGTCCGGCCTCGACTACGAGCGGGCGGTACTGTCGGCCGGGCCGCTCGGCATCATGCAGGCCTGCCTCGACGTGGTCATTCCCTATGTCCACGAGCGCAAGCAGTTCGGCAAGGCGATCGGCGAATTCCAGCTGATGCAGGGCAAGCTGGCCGACATGTATGTGACGCTGGGCGCGGCCAGGTCCTATGTCTATGCGGTGGCGCGGGCCTGCGACCGGGGCAGGGTCACCCGCAAGGACGCGGCCGGCGCCATCCTCTTCGCCGCCGAGGCCGCGACCAAGCTGGCGCTCGAGGCGATCCAGACCCTGGGCGGCAACGGCTATATCAACGATTACCCGACCGGCCGCCTGCTGCGCGACGCCAAGCTCTACGAGATCGGCGCCGGCACCAGCGAAATCCGCCGCATGCTGATCGGCCGCGAGCTGTTCG